>CAMHCZ010000041.1 GCA_946183755.1 uncultured bacterium
ATATGTGTTCTCGCCGAATGTCACATCATCCATCTTCTTAGTAGCGCCCTCGCCGTACTGACGCAAAGCCTCATCGATCTGCTTCTCCACTGTAGAGCCGCTGTAGCGGAATGACCATATTTCAATGCTGTAGCCGAAGTTTGTAGCTGGTGTCGGCTTCTTTTCCGGAACCAATTCAACGGAGCTTGTGTATCCAGAGCTGAATTTCTTAATAACCCAGCCTTTTGGCACTTTAACCGAGAAGTTCTCTGTTTCCAATACTGCAGGGCCCTGTTCTGGTGCTTTTTCCTCTGCCATCGCTCCCAGCGTCATCAATGAGACGAGCGCGAATAAAAATACCTTTTTCATTTCTCTTTTGTGTTTTAATTAATTTTGAAATTGGGTGCAATTTTAACAAGATTTTCTATCCTATCCAAAATAAAAATCATTTTTGTCCACATTCGTTGGCACAAAAAAAACTCCCGAGCCTCATCGGTCCGGGAGTTTATTATTCATGCTTGGTTTTTGCTTATTTCTTAGTGGTTTTCTTGGCAGCGGCGGCCTTCTTTGTCTTAGGCTCTGCCTTGGCCTTAGGCGCGGCAGGCTCTTCTTTCGCCTTAGCCGGTTTCTTGCCAGCCTTCAGCTTGGCTATCTCCTCCTCCAGCTCCACTATCTGCGACTCCTGGTTGTTGATGGTCTTGAGCAGCGAGTTGAGCTCCTCGTTGTCGATTGTCGTAGGATACTGCTCGTCCACTCTCTGCAGGAAGTCGGACAAGATGTTCATGTAGTTCATAAACGCCTCGTATGGGCTTTCGTACGGTCCTGTGTGGGCTATGGTGTTGCCGGCGAAGTGCTTTGTGGACATGTAGTAGAAATTGTCGCACGCCTGCAGGTTTAGCCAGTCGTACTTAATCGCTCTGTCGGTGCAGAGACGCACTCTCTCGCTCACGGCATAGAGTTTCTGCAGCGCCTCGCCTTGCAGGTCGTTTCCGTTCCATGCGCTGAGGTCCTTCTCCTCGTCCGCCCATGAGATAGGCTCGCCTGTGGTCAGCACATCGTCGTTCTTAGACTTGGCAATGACCTCGGAAGGCGTCATGAAGTTCACTTTCTTTATCATAGCCTGGTATGGCAGCGCCTTGAAGAACTCGAAGATGCCGGAGTCGGCGTGGTTGTTGATGCCGAGCGCGCCGTAGTTCATGCCTACGACCATAAAATCCTCGCCGTCCTTCATCTCAGCCACCCAGTTTATGTACTTGTCGGCTGTCAGCGGATACTGATCCCAGCCCCAGTTGGAGAAGCGGAACGCTATGTTGTCGGACATCTCGGTGTTGCGTGGCAGGAGTGTCAAATCGACATACGGATGCTTGTAAGTGTAGTTGGCGCTCTTCCAGCCCAGGATGTGGCGCGCGCCTTCGAGCAATGCGCCCTTGAACCCGAGCTTGGATATGTACTCGCCTATCTCGTCGGAGTAAATGAGCTCTGTGTTGCAGAAAACCTTTGGTGTCTGTCCGAAGAGCGACTCGATTTTCTGGCTGTGGCGCTTGACCTGAGCCTTGAACTCGTTCTCGTCATACAGCGCAGAGAGCGAATGTGCGTAAGGCTCGCCGAGAAGCTCCACCGAACCTGTGTCAACAAGTTCCTTGAAACTGTCAATCACCTCCGGCGCATACTGCTCCAGCTGCTCCAAAAGGACTCCCGAAATCGAGAATGCGACCTTGAACTTACCATTTGTGTTCTGTATCATCTCCAGCAAAGTCCTGTTCGCTGGCAAATAACAGTTGTCTGCAAGATATCTCACCGAGTCCTCGTTGGCAAAGTCATTATAGTAATAATGGTCCGTACCAATCTCGAAGAAACGGTATCTTTTCAGTCTTAATGGCTGATGCAGCTGAAAGAAGAAGCATATTGACTTCATAGAATCTCTATTTTGTTTTGTTATTTCTTTAGTTAATTATTCCCATCCGAGCACTCTGTTGTATATCGCTCTGACTTTGCGTCCAGCAGCCTCCCAGGTTATTCTGTTCACCTCGTCCTCGCCCATCTCGTGCAAAGACTTGTACATGGCTGGGTAGCTCACTATCGCGTGTATAGCGTCCGCCATCGCGTCTATGTCCCAATAGTCTATCTTGATGGCGTTGTCAAGTATCTCGGCGCATCCCGACTGCTTGGAAACGATAGTCGGCGTGCCCACCTGCATAGCCTCCAGCGGCGATATGCCGAAAGGCTCGGAAACCGACGGCATAATGTAAACATCGCTCTCCGACAGCATCTCCGTCACATCCTTGCCTCTGAGGAAGCCTGTGAAGTGGAACTTGTCGGCGATATTTCTCGCAGCGGCAAGGTGTATCATCTGGTTCATCATATCGCCCGAGCCTGCCATCACGAAACGCACGTTTCTGGTCTTCTGCAGAACTCTGTACGCCGCCTCGACGAAATACTCCGGTCCTTTCTGCATGGTTATTCTGCCAAGGAAAGTCACGACCTTGTCCTTTCGCGGAGTCTTCTGGAAACTGTCTCTATCGGCCAGCGGCTCAACGGCGTTATGCACTGTGGAAACCTTCGCCGGATTCTGTCCGTATTTCTCGATGACGGTCTGGCGCGTGAGGTTCGACACGCAGATTATGTGGTCAGCCTCATCCATGCCTCGTCTCTCTATGTCATAGACCTGAGGGTTGACATTGCCTCTGGATCTGTCGAAGTCTGTGGCGTGAACATGGATAACCAGCGGCTTGCCGGAAATGTGCTTGGCGAAGATGCCGGCAGGGTAAGTCAGCCAGTCGTGCGAGTGGATAATATCAAATCCGCCCTTATGAGCCACGACCGAAGCCACAGCCTCGTAGTTGGAGATTTCCTCCATGAGGTTCTTGGGATACACTCCCGAGAAGTTGACACAGCCAAGCTCGTCTGTTCCTATGCGGCGGAAATCATAACGTATATTGTCACGCAGCTGGAAATACTCATCTGGGTGCATGGTCTTGCCGATTCGCGAATTGACATGGTCCCATGAGTTTTCCTTCCATACGATAGGAACATTGTTTGCGCCTATAATATGCAGGAACGACTGGTCCTCATCTCCGTGAGGATGAGGTATCACAAAAGTGATATTCATGTCGCCCTGTTTGGACATTCCCTTGGTCAGACCGTATGAAGCCGTTCCAAGTCCTCCGAGTATGTGAGGCGGGAACTCCCACCCGAACATTAATGCGTTCATATCTTAAATACTAATCTTCGTTGTCAAACTGTTTCAATATGCCGAGCGTTCTCGTGGTCTCTGCCACTGACATGGCGAACGACATCGCGCCTCTTGGCGTGTATGGAGGGTTGCCGTCGTAGAACTCGTTCAGAGTTCCGATGCATCCCTGTCCCATCTCGCTCTCGAATCCTATTATCATCCTCTGCATGAAGAACACGCCCGAGTGCTTGTGAATCTTCAGGTAAGCCTCCGAGAACGCGCCGATGAGCCATGGCCATACGGTTCCGCTCTGATATGTGTAGCTGCGGTCTATCTCGTTGCCTGCGCATATAGGCTTGTACTGTCCGCTCTTAGGCGACAGGGTTCTGAGTCCTCGCGGAGTGAGCAGCTCTCTGGTCACGATGTCCACGACGGACTTCTGCTTCGCTCTGTCAAGCGGCGAATAAGGCAGCGAGACGGCGAATATCATGTTAGGACGCACCTCCTGGTTTCTCTCCGTGCCTATGATGTAGTCGTAGAGGTAAGTGCCGTTCCAGAACATTTGCACGAACGACTGCTTAGCGAACTCCGCCTGATAGTTGATGATGTCGGCGTCGTAGCTGTCGTTGCGCTCAAGTGAGATGTCGGCGTCGAACTTCAGGGCGTTATACCACAAGGCGTTTATCTCCACAAGATAACCTGTGCGTTGGAGCACCGGTCTGCCGAAGCATGTGGCGTTCATCCACGATGCCGGCTTGTCGTAGCCGTTGGTGAAGAGCAGTCCGTTGTCGTTAAGCGCGAGGTTCGGGTGCATGCCCTCTCTTATGAAGTTGACGATGCGTATTATCCAGTCACCGTATCTTCTGTTAGCTTCCGCTATTGATGTCTTTATAGAATACTGCTGCAGTGTCCATATCAGCCACAGCAATGCGTCGGGGCTTTCCAGTTCCTGTATCTGCGACTTGTTAGGCTTGCCGTCCATGAAATCGGCAACGGCCTTGAGCGCTGTGTCCATGACATCGCGGAACAGTTCCAGATTGTCCACAGCGAGCGTGATTCCAGGCAGCGAGATGAACTCGTCTCTGGCTCTGCACTTGAACCATGGGTAGCCTGCCATGATGTAGTGGCCCTTGTCACGGTAGTTGTAGAACTGCGATCCGGCGTTCTTCAGAGTGTTGAAGAAGTCCAGTCTCGACGTTCTTCCCGAAATCTCGTCGTTATACTGTTTGTTGAGTTTCTTAGTGTCTGCGTCCGATATTCCAGCGGAGAAAATCACGCTCTCGCCTGGATTCAACGTCAGCTCGAAATATCCCGGAGTGTAAAGGTCCTCTCTGAAGTCATATCCTCTGTCCTGCTCCTTGAAATATTCGATGTTCTTATACCAATCCTGGCTGTCAACAAACTGGTTCTCCTTCGAGAACTGCATGCTAAGATGCGGAAGTTTGTCGTAAAGCTGTATTCTTATGCCGTTGTCTATCACGTCGTAGTTCTTGTTCAACGTGTTGTTCTCGTGTGTCAGCTCGTTGACCGAACGGAACGCAAGAAGAGGACGGAAACGCATAGTCACTGGAGCATGAGACTCCAGCATGGAATATTTGATGAGTATTCTGTTCTCGTTGGAGATGAACACACGTTCCTTGGAGAACACAACTCCGCCTACTCTGTAAGTGGTGCAAGCCACAGTCTCCATGGTGAACTCTCGGATGTACTTGTGTCCCTTAGGAGAATAGTGGTTGCCCTGGAACTTGTGTATTCCCATGTTGAACTCAGCACCGTGCTGTATCACAGTCTCGTCCAAAGATGACAGCAGGACATAATTGTCGAAGTTATGCTCTGGCACAGGCACCACCAACAGACCGTCATACTTGCTTGTATTACAATCTATTGGCGTGGTAACAGAATACGCTCCAAGCTTATTGGTACGAAGCATGTCCTTGGTCAAGGACTTTTCAAGATTAATAAGTTGCGACTTGTCAAACTTAAGATAGCTCATGCTCTATGTCTCAGTAATATTATGATACTTGCAACAAATCTAAAAAATATTTCAGTTAAAAAAAAGTCTGCGAGGCATTAAAACGCATTATAATATGGCAAAAATGTCGCACCTTTGCAACGCCGTTTTCGAGATGTATGAAATCATACCCGTCAATGGCATAATCTGTTCCGACGCCTTTTCGCACAACGGAACTTCATAAAACAACAACATTATGGCTTACAACAAAAGAACATTCAACAACAACGATAAGCGCTCCACCAACGGAAGACGCCAATCATGGAACGGCCGCAACGGACAAGGAGGCAGAGCCAACCGCTCGCACGCAAGCCGCCGCTACAACGACGACTTCGAGGCGGACAGCGACTTCGACGACGAGGCACCAAGACGCAGAACCAGCAGCCGATTCTCAGACAACAGCGGCTCGTACCGCCCAGGCAGAAGATTCGGCAACAGCGACGACAGACGCGAATCACGCGGCAGAAGCAACAGCGGATTCGCCAAGAGAAGCTTCAGCGACGACAGTTATGACCCAAATGCGAAGTACTCGCTGAAAAAGCAGCTTGCGCACAAGGCCAAGACAAGAAGCAACGACGACCCCGTACGCCTGAATAAATTCATCGCCAACGCCGGACTGTGCTCACGCCGCGAGGCTGACACTTACATCGAGGCTGGAGTCGTAACTGTGAACGGCGAAGTTGTGACCGAGCTCGGCTACAAGGTGATTCCATCCAAAGACAAGGTCATGTTCCACAACGAGCCTATCAAGGCCGAGAAGATGGTCTATGTGCTGCTGAACAAGCCTAAGGACTGCGTGACCACAACGGACGACCCACATGCGCGCATCACCGTCATGGACATCGTGAAGAACGCATGCAAGGAACGCATCTACCCTGTAGGCCGACTGGACAGAAACACGACCGGAGTGCTGCTGCTGACCAACGACGGCGACCTGGCTGCCAAGCTCATGCACCCGAAATACAACAAAAAGAAGATATACCAAGTGACGCTGGACAATCCGATAAGGGAGGAAGAGCTGCAGAAACTGCGCGACGGCGTGGAGCTGGACGACGGCAGAGCGTACGCCGACGAGGTGGACTACATCGAGGGCGGCTCCAAGAAGGAGGTCGGCATAGAGATACACAGCGGAAGAAACCGAATCGTGCGCCGCATGTTCGAGCATCTGGGCTACAAGGTGATGAAACTCGACAGAGTGTATTTCGCCGGACTGACCAAGAAGAACCTGCCACGAGGCACTTGGCGCTTCCTGACTCAGGAGGAAATCAACTACCTGAAGATGGGACGATTCTAACGACAGGCATAGAAACAAAAAAAAGGAGCTCACCGCTCCTTTTTTTTGTTATATCATGTTTCGCCGTTATTCCTCTGTTTCCTCGCCTTCGCCCTCACCTTCGCCTTCGGTCAGTTCCTCTTCGTCAAAGACCTGCTCGCCGCTGCATGTGTTCACCTCGCAGCCATAAGGATACCAGAATGTGCCAGCCTCTATGGCGACTCTCTTGTTCACCGCCTTGGCTTGCATTATTGTCACGTTCTTGCCGTCGGTCTTCTTGCTGTAGAGTATCACGCCCTTGACCTCTGGGTACAGGTAGAAATTCACATCCTTGCCGCCGATATAGTCCGTCGCCCAGATTTCCTCGGTGTACTTGAGTCCAGCTTCGACGTCCTCTATAACAACGTCGTAGCCGTGGCATGGATAGCCCAATATCTTCTTGTACTTGCCTTTGCCTTGTATGTCAAATTTCAGGCTCGCCTGCCCTGCCGCGATGTCGGCGCTGTCGCATACGGTAGCCGACTTTATCTCAGGAGTCACAGCGAGATTGATGAGCGTGTTCTTTTTCTTGTTGCCGATTATTGATGCTGTCAGGAACTCGGTCTGCGTAGTTCGGCATGTGTTATTGCCGCTCACGAGCAGAACTGCCGTCTTAGGCATCTCGCCCGGCTCCACATCACTGAACCCTTGGTAGGTGAATTCGTAGTTCACTTCCGCCATCCATATCTTATGGGCTCTTTTGGCTGCATTAGCAACGACACAGAGCGTAGCCACACCCAGCAACACAAAAGTTTTCAAACCTGTTCTTACCATTTATTTTCCTATCTTTATTAATGCACCTGTTGTTGGATCAAATATCAGCTTCGCGCTCTTGTAGGCCGATGGCAGCGCCTGTATGCTTCCCATCTGGGCTATCTGCATGTCGGCGTCGAATATCAGCTGGTTGTTATATGTGAGCTGCACTCTCGCTGAGCCTGGCATGTTGTAGAAGAACTCGCCCTTGTTGGTCTGTGCGGAAGGAGTCTCGTTCTTCTTCGCTGTTATAGTCAGATACACAGGGTCGCCTGTCAGGTCGTCCTTTTCCACTACGCCGCCCAGCTTCGACACTCTGAACACGAGCTCGTCCTTGACACTCTTCTTGGCTGGCACATAAAGAAGGATTTTCTTAACCTCTGTTGTTCTTTTCTTGCCCTCGAACAACGCCATGAGCGCCTTTTCCTGAGAGTCCATCTGGTCGAACATCATCTTCATCGACTCGCCGTCGGCTGGCATGTGCTCCATGTCGCCTGTAGCGAGGCTCGCTCTGCTGTCTCTTATTCTGTAGATCTGCTTTGCGGCGCTCTCAGCCATTCGTCCTATGGAGTTTGCCTCGAGCTGCTCTTCGTAGTATGCGCTTGGGTCGAAATTGTTGTCGTCGAGACGGATGACTATCGGCTCAGCGAACTCGTCAATGTCCTCCTGCTTGACAGACTCATTGTCAACGTTCAAGCCGCAGATAATGCCCTTGTCGTTAAGCACTACGCTTTTGGCCGACTTCAGTTTGAACGTCTTGTCCTTGTCCGGCACGCCGACTGGTTTGACTCTCACCTGGTTCAGAGTCCACTCAACCTTGTCCTCGGTCGCGGCATCCTTTATGGCGAGAAGCCTGTCGCTGTATTTGTAATAAGGACCAACCTTGATTTCTGTCCTTGTCAAGGTTATCTCGATTGACAAAACTGTCTTTGGCAAAGAGTACACCAGCTGCGGTGCGCTGTACTTTGTCGCGGAAAACGCAGATGCTGTCAACGACATAGCCGCCAGCATGGAGACAATAATTTTCTTCATTAACGAGTCTCTAAATACACAATAATCTTAATACATCGAACAAGTGCTTGTCCACTGGCTTTTCATCTTTTATGGCGTCGGTGAACGGCACATGCACTATCTTGTTGTTCATGATTCCTATCATGATGCTTCTCTGCTCATCAAGCAATGCGTCAACAGCAGCCACACCGCATCGGCTGGCGAGGATTCTGTCGTTGGCAGTAGGGCTTCCGCCTCTCTGTATGTGGCCGAGTATAGTCACGTGAGGGTCATAGCCTTTCTCCTTGAGCCTCTGCGCCACGCCCATCGCTCCGCCTGTAGCGTCGCTCTCCGAAACGAGCACGATACTACTGTTCTTCATCTTATGGAAACCGTTCTGGATAAGTCTTTCCAGCTGGTCCTCCTCTGTTGCTATCTCAGGGATAAGGGCTGCCTCCGCACCTACGGCGATAGCGCCGTTCAAAGCCAGGAATCCCGCATCACGTCCCATCACCTCAACGAGGAACAGACGCTCGTGGCTGGCTGCCGTGTCACGTATCTTGTCCACAGCCGAAACTATAGTGTTAAGCGCTGTGTCATAACCGATTGTCGTGTCGGTTCCGTACAGGTCGTTGTCGATTGTTCCTGGTACTCCGACTATTGGATAGTTATATTCCTGAGCCAGAAGTCGCGCTCCGGTGAATGTACCGTCACCACCGATAACCACCAGACCGTCGATCTGATGTCTCATCAATGTGTCGTAAGCCTGACGACGTCCTTCTGGAGTCCTGAACTCCAAGCATCTCGCTGTCTTGAGGATTGTACCTCCGTGATTTATGATATTGCTGACGCTCTCAGTCTGGAATGTGACTATCTCGTCAGTTATCAGTCCTTTGTATCCGCGCAAGATTCCTTTTACTTGCAATCCGTTGAACATCGCTGTTCTTGTCACAGCTCTGATCGCTGCATTCATACCTGGCGCATCACCTCCCGAGGTCAACACACCTATGCATCTCATGTTATACATTAGCAGTTAGATATTAGTTATTCGTTATTATCTCCTTAATTCTGTCGGCGACCTTCTCCATGAGCCATTTTGGCGTGGATGTTGCTCCACAGACGCCTATCGACTTAACATCGTCGGCGAACCAGGCCGCCTCAAGCTCATCCGCCGATGAGATGAAATAGGACCTTTCGTTCGCTCTGTGACACTCGGCAAACAGGCTCTTTCCGTTAGAGCTTTTCTTGCCGCTCACAAATATTATTAAGTCATGGACTTTCGCAAAATTAAATATATTTGGAATACGATTTGCCACTTGCCTGCAAATTGTGTCATTGAATTTCAGCGAATAGCCTCCATTTTGCTTCAACCCTTCGCGCAGGCTTTCCGCCACTTCGTTATATTCGTCGAGCGGCTTCGTCGTTTGCGAGAACAGCGATATGTTCTTGTCGAGCCCGACCTTTGAAACTTCCGACGGACTCTCTATCACTATGGCCCTGTTGTCGGTCTGCCCCACAAGTCCGTTGACCTCGGCATGACCTTTTTTGCCGAAAATCACGATTCTCGACTTATCGCCTTCCGTGTCGTATTCCGTTTTTATCCGCTTCTGCAGCATCAGCACCACAGGGCACGTCGCGTCTATGAGCGTGATGTTGTTGCGTTTTGCCATCTCGTATGTCGCAGGCGGCTCGCCGTGCGCTCTGAGCAGGACTTTGGCATCGTGCAGCTGGGCGAACTGCTCATGGTCTATGGTCACAAGCCCAGCCTCTTCGAGACGCTTCACCTCGCTGCCGTTGTGGACTATATCGCCCAGACAATACAGCACGCCGCCCTTGCTCAATTCCTCCTCCGCTTTCTTTATGGCTGTAACCACACCGAAACAGAATCCGGAATGCTCGTCTATCTCTATTTTAATGTCCTTGCTCACTGGCCGATTATTTACCAACCGTCTCATCGAACTTGCGCTTCAGCCACTCGAACTGCTCTTCGAGTGTCATGTCGCTGTTATCCAGCACCACTGCGTCGGCCGCCTGAACCAGCGGACTCTCCTTTCGTGTAGTGTCGCGCAAGTCTCTTTCCTCAATGTCCTTCTTCACTTTTTCCAATGACTCCGGCGCATCACCCTTAGCCACAAGCTCATCGTATCTGCGCTTCGCTCTGACGTCGGAAGACGCAGTGACGAATATTTTCAGCTCCGCGTTCGGGAACACGACTGTGCCTATGTCTCTGCCGTCCATGACGACGCACTTGCCTTCGCCCATCTTCTGCTGCTGGCGCACAAGAGCCGCCCTCACTTCCTTTATCTCGCTGACCTTGCTCGCCGCTATCGCTGCGTCAAGCGTCCTTATCTCGCCCTCGACGTTCTCGCCGTTCAGGTAAGTCTCGTTCTTGCCTTCTGCGTTAGGCTTGAAGAATATATCAATCTCATCCAATGCGCCGATTATCGCGGCGTTGTCCAGTTCTCCGTCCTTGATGAATCCTTTTCTTGTCGCATAAAGTCCGATTGCCCTGTACATTGCCCCTGTGTCTATGTACGCATATCCTGCGTATTTCGCCAACGCCTTGGCCATCGTGCTTTTGCCGCATGACGAGTAACCGTCCACAGCCACTACTATCTTTCTCATTTCTTTAATATTTTATCAAAATCAAGACCTACATTGAATTGCCAGTTCCAAACGCCGGACTGGTATTGCGACGCCGCCATCGACAAATTGAATTTCTTCAGGTAAAGACCGGCGCCGAAAGAGAATCCGGCTATCGTCTTCGCGTCATTCAGTTTCAGTTCCTGCGCCCTTCTGTGGTTATATGACGCCGACACTCTGAACTTGCCGCCGAACGGCACGAAATCCACGCCCCATATCGTATGCCTGAAGAACATATCGACACCGGAAATCTTGCTGCTCTGCTTCACACCGAGCATATTCGTAGCCGACACCTTGTTCACATAATCAAAATCCCAGTCTGTTATGTGGTTGTATGTGAAATGCAGAATGACAGGGGCATGCTTGAAACCTTTGTTGATGGAGAACACCATGTTGAATGGCAACGCCTGGACATCGTCGTCGTACGTGACAACCTGACGGCCGATTTGCTGGAAAGCCAGACCAGTCGACAGGCTATACTTCTCGCACACATAAGCCGCAGCCACATCCACCGCCAGAGCGAACGAGCCGTAATTCTCATAAACCGAGAAAATCGGCTTGAACGACACTCCTGCCGACAGCCCTTTGTACAACATTCTGGAATAAGAGAAGACCATCTCGACATCAGTCGCCGTGAATGTGCCGGTCGAGGCTCCATACTCGTCGTAGCCGGAGAACTGACCGTAATTCAGGAATCTGACGCCGCCAGAGAACGTGTGCGAGTTCCAAGTCTGCGAATAAGCCGCGCCGCCGAAATTGGCAATGTTCAAATAGCGGCTGTATGACAGCGACAGCTGCTTGTTCTCCTTCTCGGAGATAAGCGCCGCGTTTGAGAAAACGTTGTTCACGCCGTCATGGCTCAAGGCGACATTCTGTCCACCCTGCGCCGCCGAATAAGCCGAAGCCGGCATCTCGAGAAACGTGTATGCACTGAGCCCGTTTCCAGCGCACAAGGCCATCGTGGAAACCACAGCGTATGCCAATACGATTAATCGTTTCATTTTCGAGAGACGTTGCTTTACTTTATTCTAAAAAAGAATTCAAATATAACGCATTGGATGTTGATATGCCACCCTTGCACACAAAGAAGTTATTAAAATGTCTAAATAAACTATTTTTACTTCCACATGTCTTCCTTTTCTCAAAAAAAATGCTACATTTGCCATTCAAAAGCCTGATGAAAATCGGCGCGACAAAGAAATAATCAAATATCTATACAAAAAACATGGAAGCAAAAAAATCAGCATCCGCAAACCTTGAGAACCAGAAAGGCTTTTTCACTCTCTTAGGTTTTGTAGTAGTGTTGGGTTTTGTTTA
>CAMHCZ010000042.1 GCA_946183755.1 uncultured bacterium
CTTTTTTATTTCCCCAATAAATACGTTATCAATTATAAAAAACACTAAATAAATTCAAATTGGGGTTTTAAAACACCTAATCGTAAAACAATATTTCGGACTTTTGCAGACACATACACAAAACATAAATGAGAAGAATAGACGTACATTGTCATTTTTTCAACCGCAAGGAGCTTTCCGCACTGATGCTGCTGAACATCATACACATGATAAAGAACGCGGAAATATCGCTGAGCGGAACGAACACCAACCAAAACGTAAACGAGGCAAGGCAGATATCGAAATCGGTGAAATCATCCATCTCGTTCTTCATGACATCGCTGAAATCGCCCAAGCAGATATACAAGAAGATAAACAGCTACGAGAAAGGCTACATCTTCGCGCCGCTGATGCTGGACGCCTACTGGCTGACGCAAAGCCCAAAGACCGACGAGCCGCACGTGAGACAGGACGACATAATGGGCGTGGTGAAAAACGAGCTGGACAACATATCGGACTCGCTGCAGAACATAGCCAAGAGAAAGACGATAAGCACAGAGAAAAGACACCTCTCGATAGAGACAAGAAGGATAACCGACAGCTTCAGAAGGCTGCTGAGCAAAAAGACCTTCGAGGACGTGCCGAAACTGAACTCCAGCGTGGACAACTTCCCGCTGCAGGAAGCAGAGATAACGGCACTGCAGGCGGCATACCCCAACGACATAATGCCGTTCTACGCCGTGGACCCGAGAAGAGCGTCAAACTTCATAAAGAAAGCCGACGGCACATACGACATAACCCCGATAACAAGCAAGCTGAAGATAAACGGCGGATGCTTCACCGGATTCAAGCTCTACACGCCGTGCGGATACTCGCCCACACACCCTATGCTGATGAAGATGTACGAGTACTGCGAGCAGAACAATGTGCCGATAATCGCGCACGTGTCCGGCAGCGGAGCCACAACACTCGCCAACAAGCTGTACATCGAAGGGCATGTGTACAAAGACCAGGAGCTGCACGAGGTGAACCGCGTGTGGGAGTTCGACAACAAGAACCTATTCGCCAGAGACAGAATACTGGAACACTCCGAGAGGCTGAACCACCCTATGCTCTGGGAGCATATACTGAACACATACCCGAAACTGAAGATAGACCTCGCCCACTTCGGACATCTGCCACACTCAATGGAATGGACAAACTACATCTGGAGCATGATGAAAAAGAAAGACAAGGACGGGAACTACGCCTACCCTAACCTGTACACCGACCTCGCCTGCATACCAGACCGAGACACACTGTTCACATTCCACAACAGATACTTCGCCATGGAGAAGGAGCTGCAGTGCAGATTCCTCTATGGCTCGGACTTCTACATGAACCTTGTGTATCTGAACGACATGAACGACTACTGCGAGAACTTCGTGAACGTGTTCACCGCGGAGGAGTTCGACCTAATATCCATAACCAACCCGAGAAAGTTCCTCAACCTGCCAGACGAGGACAAATAAAGCAAAACGACCAGGACTTTGAGAATCGCACGACTTGCAATATTGCTCATCACAGCGGTGCTCCTAAGCACCAATGCCACGGCTCAGGCCAAATACTCCGGCACGGTGAAGGATGCAGAAAACGGCATGCCCATAAGTTATGCCGCCGTGGGAGTGCTGGGCACCGGACAAGGCGTGATGACCAACGACAACGGCGAATTCAGCATAACAGCGGCACTGGGCAAAAAAATCGTCGTAACATTCATAGGATACAAGAGCGACACTATAAAGCTGGGCGCAAGAAGAAACTTAGAAGTGAAGCTGATGCCTGAAGCCAAGATGCTGAAGGAAGTGGTGGTGAAGCGCAAAAGATACACCAACAAGAACAACCCAGCCGTGACGCTGATAAGAAACGTGATAGCCCACAAGGAGGAGAACACGAAGCATACAGCGCAGCTGACCCACACGAGGAAGTACGACAAGACGATGTTCGCGCTGAACGACATAAGCGAGAAGCAGAAGAACTGGAAGATACTCAAGAAGGTGGACTTCGTGTTCGAGAACACCGACACGACGCTCGTCCAGGGCAAAGAGATACTGCCGTTCTACGTCAGAGAGGAAGTCTGCGACATATACAGCAGCCAGAAAGGCAAAAAGGAAGTGACCGACGGCGAACGGATGGTGGAGGTGAACGGACTCGACGTGGACAACGAGGGACTGGCGGAGTACTCCAAATACATGTACCAGGACATAAACCTGTATGACAACACGATAACGTTCCTGACAAACGGATTCCTGAGCCCGATAGCGAGCACAGCGCCGGCGTTCTACCGATACTACATACAGGACACCGTGATGGTGGACGGCGAGAAATGCGTCAAGCTGTTCTTCGCGTCGAGGAGCAAAGCCGACCAGCTGTTCACCGGCAACCTGTACATAACCACCGACAGCAGCTACGCCGTGAAGAAAGCTGAGATGACCGTGGACGGGAGAATGAACCTGAACTGGGTGAGAAGCGTGAGCATACTGCAGGAGTTCAAGAAAAGCGAATCGCGCGGCTGGACTCTGTCCAAGGACTATCTGATGATAGACTTCATAGTGACAAACAAGATAAACGGCATCGTGGGCGAGAGAAGCCAGATATTCAAAGAGATGCCTGAGCCTGCGATGGCAAGCGCCGACAGCATAAAAAGCGGCGTGGAGTACGCCAAGAACGACGGCTACGACAAGCGCGACGACGCGTACTGGGAAGCCAACCGACTGGAGAAGCTGCCTCAGACACAGGAAGCCGCCTACCAGGTGATGGACAGCGTGCAGAGGGTGCCGGTGGTGAGGGCGCTGATGATAGCCGGCGACATAATAGGACGAGGATACATAAGCTTAGGCAAGTTCGAGATCGGTCCGCTCTACGGATTCTACGGCTACAACGCTGTGGAAGGGCACAGAGTGAGATTCGGCGGCAGGACGACCGACAAGCTGACCAAGAGAGCCAACTTCGAGGCGTACGGAGCATACGGATTCGGCGACGACAAGTGGAAATACTACGGCAAGGCATCGTTCTCGTTCACCAAGAAGTCGATACACGAGTTTCCGGTCAGGAGCATATCGCTGTCATATTACAACGACACGAGGCGTCCGGGTCAGGAGAGCAACGTAGATGAGAACTCCGTGTTCCAAGCCATAGGCCGCAACACCAACCGCAAGCTGTACTACGACGAGACGATAACGCTGCAGCACCTGTTCGAGTTCAAGAACCACTTCTCGTACAACGTGGGATTCAAGTACATGATAGAGCAGCCCGGGGGCGACATCTACTTCAACTACACCAACTACGCCTCGGGGCAGAACGACGTCAGATACCTGAACATGTCCGAAGCGTTCATCACGCTACGATGGGCGCCGCACGAGAAGTTCTACCAAGGCCGCACCAAAAGACATATCCTGCCGAGCCCCCACCCCATCTTCAC
Source organism: uncultured bacterium (assembly GCA_946183755.1). GTDB lineage: Bacteria > Bacteroidota > Bacteroidia > Bacteroidales > Paludibacteraceae > UBA4363. Next base: position 3,437 of record CAMHCZ010000042.1, read on the forward strand.
GCTGAGCTACAACGTGGGCAGCAAACTCTGGGGCAACGACTACGACTACCACTGGATAAGGATGAGAGCCTACAAGAAGTTCTATCTGTCGGTATTCGGCTCGGCGAAGGTCGAACTGGAAGGCGGCTACATGTTCGGCAAAGCCTCGTTCCCGTCGCTCACGACGCACATATCAAACCAGAGCTACCTCTACCAGCACGCCTACAACCTGATGAACTATCTGGAGTTCGTAAGCGACAAATACGTGTCGCTGTGGATAGACTACGACGCCGAAGGATTCTTCCTGAACAAGATTCCTGTCGTCAGAAGGCTGAAGCTGAGAGAAGTGGCGAGCATCAAGGTGCTGTACGGAGGCGTGGGCAGCAACAACGACCCAGCCAAGAACAACGACGTGTTCCAGTTCCCTGCCAAAGCCGACGGCACGCCTATGACATACACGCTCGGCGACATGCCGTACATCGAGGGCTCGATAGGACTGTCGAACATACTCAGGATACTCAGAGTCGATTTCGTGAAGAGATTCACTTACCTGAATAACCCGAAAGCGCCGTCGTGGGGCATAAGAGTGAAATTCGACTTAGACTTTTAAGCAAGAAGAACAAACCAATCAAGATATGAAGAAGTTCTATTTCATAGTGAACCCGATATCGGGACACGCCAACAACGTGAAATACGCGGAGGACATCATCAAGCTGCTGCACAAGAAGGCCGACGTGGAGACGCACATGCACGTTCTGCAAGCCAGAGGCGAGGCTGAGCCATACGCAGCCAAGCTCGCCGACGAGATAAAGGACGACGGCATAATCGTGTCCGTAGGCGGCGACGGCACATTCAACGAGATAGCCTCATCGCTTGTGGGCAAGAGCACACCGGTAGCCATAATACCGAGAGGCTCGGGCAACGGGCTGGCGCGCATGCTCAGAGTGCCTACGCAGAAGATGCTCCAAGCCGACTATCTGCTCAAGGGGCACACCATAAAGATAGACAACGGCAACTTCGGAGACCGCAAATACTTCTGCACCGCCGGATTTGGATTCGAGGCGTGCATCGCGTTCCTCTTCGACAAGACAGGAGGCAAGAAGAGAGGCCGCCAGCAATATGTACAGCATATCATAAAGGAGATATTCAAATACAAGCCAGTGGAGGCAGAACTTGAAATCGACGGCAAGAGAGAGAAAGGCAAGTACTTCTCGCTGTGCATAGCCAACGCCAACCAGTATGGCAACAACGCCATCATCTCGCCGTCAGCCGACCTGACCGACGGCAAGCTCAGACTCATAAAGGTGAAGCCGTTCCCTCTCGTGCTGGCTGGCACGTTAGGCGTCGCACTCATGGGAGGATACCTCGACAAGCTGGAACTATTCGTCGAGACCAAGGAGGTTGAGAACGTCAAGATACTCTCCATAAGCGACGACCGATTCCACTGCGACGGCGAGCCGATAAAGAAGAGCCTGCCGCTGGAAGTGTCGATAAGCAAAAGCCTGCTGAACATACTCGTGGACTCCGACTACAAGCCTTATTCCCCAAGAATATTCGACGTGGACATAGACGGCATAAACGCCAAGATACGCAAGACAAACGAAAATTTCACAGAGACCCTGAAAGAGAAGGTGGAGGAAGTGAACAACCTGAACAGCGAGCTGAGACACAGCGCCAAAGACCTGCTCGCATCGTTCTTCACCAAGAAGAGCAAAAACAAATAGTTCTTGCAATCAGTGAATTAAAGTAAAAAGCATACCGATGGTATGCTTTTTTTCTTAATTTTGCGCAAAATTCAATTAGAGTGCGGAATTCGCGCTTTAAAAAGAAAATAAACATGAAGAACATTATCGCTCCTGTTGACAGAAATCTTCTGTTAGAAGAACTTGATTCCAAGAAGTTCATTCGCAACACAAACAAAGGCGGCAATCAGATTTACATAATAACAGCCAAGGACTCCCCTAACGTGATGAAGGAGATCGGAAGACTCAGAGAATGGTCATTCCGTCTCGGAGGAGGAGGCAGCGGCGAGGAAATCGACGTCGATGAGTTCGACTACATGGACAAGCCATACAAGCAGCTCATCGTGTGGGACCCAGAGGCACAGGAGATAACCGGTGGATACAGATACCTACATGGACAGGACTGGGAGACACTGCCAGACGGCCAGCCGAAAATCGTCACAGAGCACATGTTCAGATTCTCGGACGAGTTCATGAAGGACTATGCGCCTTACACCATAGACCTCGGCCGCGCATTCATCCACCCGGACTACCAGTCGTCAAAGATGGGCGCGAAGAGCATCTTCGCTTTCGACAACCTGTGGGACGGACTGCTCGTGCTCAACTACTTCGAGCCTGAAATCAGATATGTGATAGGCAAGATAACCGTTTATCAGAACTACGACGAAGTGGCAAGAAACGCCATCTTCTACTTCCTGAACCACTGCTGCGCCGACCCTAAGGGGCTGATGATAGGCAAGGACGTATTCTTCGACAAGAACACGAAGGTGGACAAGGAAATAGAGGACGTATTCAACGCCGAGGAGACACTGGAAGGCAAGTTCAACGCCCTGATAAAGTTCGTGCGCACAAGAGGCACAAACATTCCTCCGCTTATCAGCAGCTACTTCAAACTGTCCAACCAGATGAAGGTGTTCGGAACAGGAGTGAACCGTGAGTTCGGCGACATACTCGACACCGGAATGATGGTGACAGTGTCCGAGATAGACAAGGGAAGATGGTCAAGACACGTTGACTCTTTCCTCAAAGACAAGACATACAGAGAGGAAAACAACATCGTGGAAGATGCAGCCCACCCTCTGATAAAGAAATAAGCAGAAACGAAATAAGCGCCTTTTTCAAGACGCTTATTTTTTTTGCATATCATTCACTCGGAACTACTCCGACATTTTGTCTTTAAGAAACTGCGCCGTGTACGACTCCTTGCACTTGAGCAAGTCCTCCGGCGTGCCTTCGAACACGACGTTGCCGCCCTCTACTCCGCCTTCCGGACCCATGTCTATTATATGGTCGGCGCACTTTATCACGTCAAGGTTATGCTCTATGACGATGACCGTATGCCCCTTCTCCAGCAGACAGTCGAAAGCCTTCATCAGCGTCTTGACATCATGGACGTGAAGGCCCGTGGTAGGCTCGTCGAATATGAACACTGTCGAGTCCTTGCCCTCGCTGGAAATGAAGTAGGCAAGCTTGACACGCTGGCTCTCGCCGCCCGAAAGCGTGCTGCTGCTCTGCCCAAGCTTAATGTAGCCGATGCCGACATCCTGCAGCGGACGCAGTTTCTGCACAATCTTGCGGCAAATCGGATTGCCGAGGTCCTCGCTGAAGAACTCAATAGCCTGGTTGACTGTCATCTCCAGCACATCGTATATGTTCTTGTCACGGTATTTCACCTCTAATATCTCAGGCTTGAAGCGCTGGCCGTGGCAGCTCTCGCACGGCAGCACAAGGTCCGCCATGAACTGCATCTCGATAGTCACAGTGCCCTCGCCCTGGCATTCCTCGCATCGTCCGCCGTCCACGTTGAACGAGAAATGAGCCGCCGTGAAGTTCATCTGCTTGGACAGCTGCTGCTCAGCGAAGAGTTTTCTTATCTCGTCGTATGCCTTGAGATACGTCACCGGATTTGAACGCGACGAGTGCCCTATCGGGTTCTGGTCAACGAACTCCACATCGCTCGCAAGGCGCATGCTGCCGCTCAGCGTGCCGGAAGCCACCGGACGGTCCACCACACCGCCGTAGTAACGCTTCAGGGCGTTGTAGAACTCATCGCACACAAGCGACGACTTGCCGCTGCCGCTCACTCCAGTCACGACCGTCAGCACATTGAGAGGGAACTTAACGTCAACGCACTTGAGGTTGTTCTCGCAAGCGCCTTTCACCTCGATATAATTGCTCCAACGGCGACGGCTCTTAGGCGTTTCCACTTTCTCCTGACCTGTCAGATACTTCAGCGTGAACGACTGTGAGGCAGCCGCCTTCATAGGCGTGATGTCGGACATGTTGCCGGCATAAACCACCTGCCCGCCGTTTCGTCCTGCGAACGGGCCGATGTCTATGATGTAGTCAGCCGCACGCATTATCTCCTCGTCGTGCTCCACGACAACAACAGTGTTGCCCAGCTGCTGCAGCTGACGAAGCACCTTGATAAGGCGGCCGGTGTCGCGCGGATGCAGTCCGATGCTCGGCTCGTCGAGAATGTAGAGCGAACCAACAAGGCTGCTGCCAAGCGATGTCGCGAGATTGATACGCTGGCTCTCTCCGCCCGAAAGCGAATTGCTCAACCGGTCAAGAGTCAGGTAGCCGAGTCCCACGTCAATGAGGAACTGCAGACGGTTATTTATTTCGACGAGAAGCCTTTTGGCTGTCTCGGCTTCGGACTTAGACAGTTTGAGCGACGCGAAGAGCTCCTTCAGCTCCGTCACTGGCAGCGAGACGAGCTCCGTTATCGAGCGTCCGCCCACTTTGACGTACGAAGCCTCCTTCTTCAGTCGTGTGCCGCCGCAGACAGGACATACCGTCTTGCCACGGTAGCGCGCCAGCATCACACGATACTGTATCTTGTACTGGTTGTTCTGCACGAACTTGAAGAACTCGTTGATGCCGTGGAAATAAGGCGTGCCGTCCCAAAGCATTTTGCGCTCCTCGTCGGTGAGTTTGAAGTAGGGACGATGTATAGGGAAGCCGCTCTTCTCGGCGGACATTATGACCTCGTTTTTCCACTCGCCCATCACCTCGCCGCGCCAGCATGCCACAGCGTCGTCGAACACCGAGAGCGACTTGTTAGGCACAACGATGTTCTCGTCGATGCCCACGACCTTGCCGAAGCCCTGGCACTCAGGGCAAGCGCCTATCGGGTTATTAAAGTTGAACATCTGTTCGTTGGGCGTCTGGAATGTCATGCCGTCCGCCTCGAAACGCGCAGAGAATGTCTTTTTCTTAATGCCGCCGTCGATATACATCCACACCACGCAAGTGTCCTTGCCATCGTAGAACGCGCCCTCGATGGAGTCGGTCATACGGCTCACGGAAGCAGGTTCCGGATTGACAGAAAGGCGGTCCACAACCAGCAGCATGTTTTTCTTGTTCTTCTCCACATAATCCTCGCCGTTCTCCAGCACCTCGCTTATCTTGAACACGCCTTCGCCCACCGCCACACGGCTGTAACCCTGCTGCGACAGCACCTCAAGCTGCTGCGAGAGCGTTCGTCCTTCCAGCGTCACTACAGGCGCCAGAAGCATAAGCTTGGTATTCTCGGGAAAACTGAGAATGTACTTTATGACATCGTCCTTAGTGTGCTTCCTGACCTCCTCGCCCGACACCGGCGAAATCGTCTTGCCGACGCGAGCGAACAGCAGTTTCATGTAGTCGTAAATCTCAGTGCTGGTGCCGACTGTGGAGCGAGGGTTGCGTGTGTTCACCTTCTGCTCTATGGCTATGGCAGGCGGTATGCCTTTAATGAAATCGACCTCCGGCTTAGCCATGCTGCCGAGGAACTGGCGCGCATAAGCGGAAAGGCTCTCCACATAGCGGCGCTGTCCTTCGGCGTAAAGAGTGTCGAACGCAAGCGACGACTTGCCGCTGCCCGAAAGTCCCGTTATGACAACGAACTTGCCACGAGGGATTTCCACATCGATATGCTTGAGGTTATGTACAGAAACTCCTTTGAGGATTATGTTTCCCGCGCTGCCGGGCATAATGTCAGAAGCCTTCTTCTTTGCTGCCATAGGGTAATATGCTTGAGTTAAACAACAAAGATAAAGCATAAACACAGAAAAAAGTACATGAAAAGCGACGATGGCTGTCACAAACTTTGCTAAAAAAAGAGAGGACATAAAATTTATTTTTGTTCATTTGCTTATAAATGACAAAAACAGAATAAAAATGAGACATAAAAGCAAATTAGCCGCATTGGCTGCAGCCGCATTATGCGGCAGCATCTGCATGGCTGCGCCAAAGGCATTCCCTGGCGCTGAGGGATACGGACAGGACGTGACCGGCGGACGTGGCGGCAAAGTGATACATGTGACCAACCTGAACGACTCCGGCGAAGGCTCGCTGAGAGCGGCAATACAAGCAAGCGGGGCGAGGACAATCGTATTTGACGTTTCCGGCAAGATAGAGCTGGAGAGCAAGCTGCTCATATCCAACGGCGACGTGACCATAGCCGGACAGACAGCGCCCGGCGACGGCATCTGCGTGAAGAACTACGACATGCAGGTGAATGCAGACAACGTGATAATCCGATTCATGAGATTCCGCCTCGGCACCGACCGCCCCGACTACGGCAAGACAGGCAGCATGACCGAGGAAGGATACTACATAGACCGCGACGCGACCTGGGGCAGAGACCACAAAAACATAATCATAGACCACTGCTCGATGAGCTGGTGCACCGACGAGGCGGCGTCGTTCTACGGCAACACGAACTTCACAATGCAGTGGTGCATCATAGGCGAGAGCCTGCGCGGATCGCTACACCCCAAGGGCAACCACGGATACGGAGGCATCTGGGGCGGACAAGGCGCGACATTCCACCACAACCTGATAATACACAACGACAGCCGCAACCCGAGAATGTGCGGCTCGAGATACACCAACCGCCCAGACCTCGAGAAAGTGGACATAAGAAACAACGTGTTCTACAACTGGGGCTCGACCAACAGCGGATACGCCGGCGAGGGCGGCAGCTACAATTTCGTGAACAACTACTACAAGTCCGGACCTGCCACCAAGAGCGGCATAAGATACAGAATCTTCGCGCCATCGGCCGACGACGGCACCAACACACAGCCTAAAGGCGTGTACGGCACATTCTACGTCAGCGGCAACTACATGGAAGGCAAGGGCGCCGACTGGGACTGGAGCGGCATAAACATAGACGCGAGAAACAACAGCGAGATGACTGAGGAAAAGATAAAGAGCACGACCGAATACGATATGGCGAGCGTAAGCACCGAGACCGCAGCCAACGCATACACGAGCGTCCTGGGCTACGCCGGAGCGTCACTCAGCCGCGACGCCGTGGACGCACGTCTGGCAAGAGAGGCACGCGAGGGAAGCTACACCTACACCGGCTCTAAACTCGGCGGACTCGGCATAATCGACAGCCCGGACGACGTGGGCGGCTTCCCCGACTACAAGTCAGCCGCTGCGCCTGCCGACACCGACCGCGACGGCATGCCGGACGCATGGGAGACGGCTAACGGACTGAACCCCAACGACGCGTCCGACCGCAACGGCACCAGCCTCAGCACCGAAGGCTACACCAACCTCGAGGTTTACATCAACTCGCTCGTGGAGGGTGTGATGGAGCGCACCGCGACAATATCGGCAGACGAGAGCAAGGGCTACGCCACCAAAGCCGACAACAGCATAGCCGACGACGGCAGCCGCTGCATCAGAATCATCGGCGAGGAGATTGTCGCTGACGGGGCGAGCAGCATAAGCATATACACCCCCGGCAGCACACTGATGGAGAAAGGGCGCAGTCCGCTGTCGTTCAGCAATATCCCTTGCGGCAGCTACGTGTCTGTGGCGGACTTCGGCAGCTTCACCAAGTCGCTCAAGTTCGCGAAGAGGTGAGAGAGGAGGAAACATTGTGAAACACACAAAATAATCATATGATGGAAGGCGAAAAATTCACAAACACCTCGATTACCATTAAAGGTTTATTAGGATTAATCGAAGCGAAAGACATTGCTATACCTGAAATACAGCGACCTTTTGTATGGAAGAACAGTCAGGTGAGAGATCTTATAGATTCTCTATATAAGGGTTATCCTACAGGATATGTCATCTTGTGGAAGAATCCTAATGTAAAATTGAAAGATGGCACCATTTCTTCTGGCAAGAAAGTGATTATTGATGGTCAACAACGAATTACTGCATTGATGACGGCTATTGCTGCACAAAAAGTATTTAATAGTGATTTCAAGGAGACACGTGTCAAAATAGCATTTAATCCTTTTGCTGCATTAGATTTTCAAAATGGGGACAGTGAAGCAGAGATATTCGCAGTGCAAACACCTGCGCATCTGAAAAGTAAACATTGGATTCCTGATATAGCAGAGATATTTAGTACAAACTTCTCCTCCTGGACATTCATTCCGCAATATATTGAGCAAAACCCCGAAATGAGCGGTGATAATCTGCAGAAAGTACTCAATCAATTGAAGGGTGTGGAGTCTACACAGATTGGTGTTATTGAGTTATCAGAGAAGTTAGATATAGATGTAGTCACAGACATTTTTATCCGCATTAACTCAAAAGGCACACCTTTAAGTCAGGGTGATTTTGTTATGTCAAAGATGGCAGCGGATGAAACTCATGGAGGTAATACCCTTCGTAAACTAATAGACTATTTTAGTCATCTGTCTGTCGTTCCAACTTATTACGAGTATATTAAGAACAACGACTCTGCTTTTGCCGCTACTCCATATTTGCAAAAACTCGCGTGGTTGGCTGATGATAAAGAGACAGTCTATGATCCAGGCTGTGATGATGTTATACGTGTCGCCTTTATGCATAAGCTAAAGAGGGCGAAGTTGGCAAACCTTGTTCAGTTGCTGACAGGTAGAGATTTTGAGACACGTGAGTTCAAAGAAGAAATAGTCGAAGACACCTTCAAAAAGATGTACGAAGGTGTTCTGAATGTAATCAGTCAGCATAATTTCACGCAATTCATGATAGCCATAAAATCAGCTGGTTTTATTTCGGAGAAAC
>CAMHCZ010000043.1 GCA_946183755.1 uncultured bacterium
TAACAGCCCAACACATATCCTTTATTTTAGTTAATAATATGCTGAAGAACATGTTTTTACAGCATAAAATCGCATTGCACCCATATTAAAGGAAGAAAAACAATAAGTACTTTTGCCACATTGCGAAATTAAATTTTCGCAGACCTTAAAACTTATACAAAAAACACAAAAGCTTATGAGGAAATTTCTACTCTCCTTCTTAACATTATTGACCTTATCATTAGCCTGCGAGGCGCAGAACTACTGCCTCACAGCGCCTATTGGTTATGGCAGGAACGCAACCGGAGGCACAGGCAAGGCCATAACTTTGGTGACAAACCAGACTGGATTGCAAAACGCCATCAAGAACGGTAACGGTATTTACATCATTACCACAAACATCACTGTCAGCACGCACCTCTCCGGCAGCGGATCTAATTACACATTATTAGGCCTTCCTGGCGTGAGACTGATAAACAACACTCAGAACTCATCAAACTCAGGTATCCTCTACCTCAAGGGTTCAAACATAATCATCAGAAACCTCATATTCGAAGGTCCTGGCGCTTATGACTGTGACGGATGGGACAACCTCTGTTTCGACGGAGTGAAAAATGCATGGGTTGACCACTGCGATTTCCAAGACGGATGCGACGGCAACTTCGACAACAAAGGCAAAACCGACAACATTTCTGTGACATGGTGCCGTTTTCGCTATCTCAAGTCGCCTAAGGCTGGAGGTTCCGGAGGTACAGACGACCACCGATTCACGAACCTTCTCGGCTCAAGTTCCAGCGACAAGCCAGACGACGGCACATACAACTTGACATGGGCTTACTGCTGGTGGGACCAAGGATGTAAGGAACGTATGCTTCGTATGCGTAACGCCGACATCCACTTCCTCAACGACTATTGGAACTCATCTGTGGCGAACTATTACATAGGTCCAGAAAACGCAAAAGCATACATAGAAGGCTGCTGGTTCCAAGGACTTGCAAGCTCTAAAGTATGGAAAGGGTACGGCGGCACAAATGCTTGCAAATTCGTGAATTCATACGGTTCGAGCGGACTGCCAAGCAACTCAGGAAGCCCGACCACACCTTCATACGCCTACACCGCATACTCATATACCGATGCCAAGAACTATGTCACCAACGCGTCCTGCGGAGCCGGAGCTACTCTTATTGTAGATACTGACGGAAACATTTCCAGTCCTTGCGACGCGGCAGAACCAACGATAACGCTTTTCTCTGCCGCTACGACTGCCGAGCAGAATGTACAGGAAGGCGATGCCATAACAAGCATAGTCTATACATACGGCGGCAGCGCGAACGCATTCGAGATAACATACAAAGCCAACGGCTCGACAGTCAGCAAGCCATCTTGGCTGACAGCTGCCACAAGCGGCAACAAGGTTACATTCAGCGGCACTCCTACGACAATAGGAAGCGCCAACACGACCTATACAATCCGCATAAACTCGACCGACGGAAGCAGCGACTCAGAGATTCTCACAGCGACAATCGCCGTGACACCTCTCACGCCTGGCACGCTGGTTAAGACTTCCGGCTCAAACACACAGACCATCTACAAAGACCAGCCCATATCCAACATCGTATATACATACGGCGGCGGAGCGACTGGAGCAACAGTGACTGGTCTGCCAAGCGGTGTGGAGTACACAATCGACGCTTCAGGACGCATAACCATAAGCGGAACTGCGACTGTGGCTGGCACATACAACTACACTGTCAGCACCACCGGAGGCTCAAGCCAAACATCGCTGACCGGAACAATAACCGTAAACAACCCTACAACCCTGGCAACGCCAAGCGCGACGTACACGACATCCGGCTCGACTGCCAATGTGTCATGGGCGGCTGTGCCAAACGCAAGCAGCTACAACGTGCAGGTGTGCTCGTCGTCGGGTGCGGCGGGAACTACTACCAACACATGGGATATGGCAAGCATTTACACTGCGTCAAGCGGCTCTATTGCTTCAACAAGCACATTTAGCGGACTCTCTGTAGTGCCTAAAGACGGAACACCAATTACCGTAGAAAGCAACAGCAAGACATTCTCCGACGGATACAGCGGCACATACAGACTCAAGACCGGAGGCGCCTCTGCTATGTCAGGAAGCACACCGACAAACAGATATATGTCATTCTCAGTTGATGGACCATCAAAGATTACCGTATGGTTCATCTCCGGTGGCTCAAGCGAAAGAACATTGACGATTTCCGACGGAACTGACGACCTTGGATTCGCCACATCTTCTTCATCCAGCGACCCTAAGATAGCGACAGGTGTTTACACGGGAGCCGGCGGAACGATATACATATATGTTGACGCTTCTATAAACATCTACAAGGTTGCTGTAGAGCCAAAAGCGACAGAGTCATGCAACACATACAACACCACAAGCACGACTTATGACGCTACTGTGTCAGGCACATCAACAATATCAGTTCAGGCTGTGGGCAACGGCATCGGATACATGTCAAGCGAATACGCAGCAGCTGTCGAGGCGTCTGTGCCAGTTGGCGCTACATTGGCATTGTCGTCAACATCAGCCAATGCGACAACATTCGAGAGCTCGGCTATAACTAATATCACATACACATACACGGGAATTCCTACCATAACCTGGACAGGGACTGCCTCATCATCGACGGCGCCAGCAGGTGTGTCTGTCAGCACATCTGACGGAGTAATCACGATAAGCGGAACACCAACGACAGCCGGCACATACGGATATTCAATAAACGTGGCTGCCATAAGCGGCGGCACACCGGCATCAGCCAGCGGTTCAGGCACAATTACCGTAAACTCGGCAGAAGACCTCGCAGAACCAACTGCGACTTACACTGTTGACGGCTCAACAGCCAGCGTGTCATGGTCGGCCGTGGCTGGCGCAAGCAGCTATAACGTGCAAGTATGCACAGGCTCTGGCGGCAGCAATCAGACTATAGGATTCTCTGAATACGAGATAGAGGCATATGCAAACACAGGAGCTGTGCTCTCAAGCACTCTCGCCATAGTGAACACCAGCAAAACCGTATCAATAGTATCAGGAAGCGGAACCGCAGGAGGCGAGTCATACAGTAAGTACTGCAAACTGAGCGGAGGTGGCTCTACAACCAACTGTGCGCTCAAGGTAACACTTGACGGCTCTGGTACTCTGACTGTTTACAGCAACGCAGGCGATAACGGCAGAGAAACCCGAATAGCCAACTCAGGAGGAACAGTTTTGAGCAACGGAACTTCATCAAACACAAACACAGTGGAAATCACTGCCGCAGGCGACTATTACATTTACTCGGCAAGCAGCAGCATGAACATATATATGATAATATTCGAAAGTGATGCGAGCTGCACAGAAACTGTCGTAAACGGAACAAGTGCAGATGTGGCATACTCTACAGGGAACGTGATTTCTGTGCAGGCCGTAGGCGACGGAATACGCTACAACAGCAGCGATTTCGCAGTGGCAACAGAAGCCACTACACCAATAGCAGCAAATGTGACTCTGACAAGCGCATCATCAACAAACGCACAGACTATAACCAAGACTGAAAGCATTACCAACATCACATACACATACACTGGCAATGCGACGATAACATGGACAGGAACAGACTCCGAGACCACAGCGCCTGACGGCATAACAGTAACCGCTGCCGACGGAAACATAAGTATAAGCGGAACACCGACAACAGAAGGCACATACGGATACACGATAGCCGCCACAGCCATAAACGGAGGTACGCCTGCCAACGACAGCAAGAGCGGAACGATTACTGTGAATGCCCTGCCAGCCCCTGTCATATCAACCAGTTCAACTACAACACAGAGCATAACAATCGGCGATGCGATAAGCAGCATAACCTACAATTCTGACATAGCAGCCAACTGGACTGTAACAGGACTGCCAAGCGGAGTGACATACGAAGTAGCTGGCAACAACAAGTCTATAACTATAAGCGGAACTCCGAGCGCAATTGCCACATCGAACTTCACTGTGAAAGCAGCAAATCCGAGCGACGCAAGCAAGTTCGACACAGAGAACGGAACAATAACTGTGAACGCCGCTTCATGTGGCAAATTGGTGGCATTCAATCTGGATGTCGCTCCTGCAGGCAGCTACAGGCTGAAGCTGTACAACGGAGGCTCTGTCGTGGCTACGGTATTCTCGGGCTCGTTGGCCGAAGGCAAATGCTCGATTATCACCAACGTCTCTGCCATAAGCGCTGGCTCATACACATACAAACTTGTGGACAGCAGCGACAATGTGATAAACAGCCAGACAGGCGCAGTGACGATACCATAAACGTTATCCATAATAAAAATGACAAGGCAGAGGTGCATATAAGCTTCTCTGCCTTGTTTGTTTCTTGTTGCGTCGATTTACTTCGTCCTCCTACCCTTCCTGCTATTCGGCAAGAACCACTAAATGCAGAAGCAACGACATAAAACGGACAAACGACTGGCTGGATAAACTCAAGGGCTTTACATCACCAAAGATTAAGTGTTATAAAAATTAACAAAAGCCAGTCCTCCGAGAGTGCCTTTTGCTTTGTCATATAGGCATTTCCAAAAGAAAAAACAGCCTTGCCGGCATTAGATTTTTAAGTTAATAACATGTTGAGAAACATGTTTTTATAGCATAAAATCGCATTGCGCCCATATTCAACAAAGAAAAACAATAAGTACTTTTGACACATTGCGGAATTAAATTTTCGCAGACCTTAAAACTTATACAGAAAAACACACAAACTTATGAGGAAACTTTTACTCGCATTTGCGGCGTTATTGTCTATAACGCTCGGAGCATCTGCTCAGACACCAAGCTACTGTTTGCCCTCGGCAATCGGTTATGCTTCGGGAGTGACTGGAGGAGCAGGAAAATCTGTGACTCTCGTCACGAACCAGTCGCAACTTGCCACGGCAGTGAAAAACGGTAATGGTATTTATATCATTACACAAAGTTTCAATGTAACGTCTGTCATCAAAGGCACAGGAAGCAACTACACGCTGCTCGCATTGCCAGGCGTAACACTGACCGGAACGCTCCGCGACAAGTCTGCAGGTATTTTCAACTTTAGCGGTGGCAGCAACATCATTCTCCGCAACCTGACTTTAGTCGGTGCTGGAGCTTACGACTGCGACGCTTCCACTGGTGACGACATCACACTGCAAGGCGCGAAGAACGTCTGGATAGACCACTGCGACTTGTCCGACGGTGTGGACGGCAACATAGACATAAAATCGAGCTCGGATAACATAACCATCTCTTGGACTAAATTCCACTATGACAAAGCCCCTAAGGCTGGCGGCTCTGGAGGAACAGACGATCACCGTTTCAATGGATTGATCGGTTCTTCTTCGGGTGACAAACCATCAGATGGAACATATAATGTAAGCTTCATAGCAAACTGGTGGGCTGACGGCTGCGTTGAGCGTATGCCAAGATGCCGAAACTGCCTTGTTCAGTGCATCAACGACTACTGGGGCTCTAAAGACGCCAACTATTATATAGGACCTGAAAATGGAAACCTATACTGCGAAGGCTGTTACTTCGACAACCGTTCAAGCAAGATAAAAACTTCCACTATTGTAAAATCCTACGGCGGAACGAACAAGATTCAATTCAAGGACTGCTACTCGCCAGTCACTCTGCCTACATCCACAACCGTGAATGCAAGCGCAAGCCTTGGTTCTTACGAGATACTTTCTGCCACAGCCGCAAAGACAGCGGTGACCAACACCACATGCGGCGCCGGAGCAACACTTGAGGTCGATTTAGCCACAGGTATGGTGTCGTCGCCATGTAATGCTACAGAACCTACCATAGCATTAACATCCGCTTCTACCACCGCTTCGCAGAGCCTGCAGGAAGGCAATGCCATGACTAACATAACATATCAGTACGGAGGAAGCGCCAATAACTTCGAGATAACATACAAAGCGAACGGAAGCACGGTGTCTAAGCCATCATGGCTGACTGCGTCTAAGAGCGGCTCAGTGATGACATTCTCTGGCACGCCTACAACGATAGGCTCGGCAAACACAACATACCAGATTCTCATCAACTCGACCGACGGCTCGCAAGACTCTGAGGTGCTGACGGCATCAATCTCAGTGCTGCCACTCACGCCAGGCACTCTGACACTCACAAGCGGCAGTGCGACACCGAACGTTTACACAGGTCAGAACTTGGCTAATATTGAATATACCTACGGCGGCGGAGCTACTGGCGCTACGGTGAGCGGTCTGCCTTCCGGCGTTGACTACACTGTGGATGCAGCCACAGGAAAGGTGACCATCTCCGGAACTCCTTCGGCAGCCGGCACATACAACTACACCGTGACGACTACTGGCGGCTCGGCTTCGGCTACAAAGAGCGGAACAATAACCGTCAGCGATCCGACAACACTGGCAACACCTGCGCCAACCTACACACTCAGCGGCACAACCGCAAATGTGACATGGTCTGCCGTGGAGAACGCAAGCAGCTATAACATTCAGGTCTGCTCGGCTTCAGGCGCATCGGGAACGACAAACGCCAGCTGGGAGGCATCGGGCATGACCGTTGGAGGCACAACAAGCGGACTGACGCTAACAAGCGACCTGAAGGCTCAGACAAAGAGCATAACCTACCCTGACGGATATGCAGGAACAACCTGCATAAACACACAGGGAAACAGTTCTGCTTCGTCTGGCATGCCTTCAAAAAGATACCTGTCATTCACTGTTGACGGTCCTGTGAAGATAAAAGTCTGGTTTGCTACCAACAGCAACGGCTCTGAACGAGGCGCATACATCTCTGACGGTACAAACGAGATAGCGAGCAAGACTTCGTCTTCATCAGCCACAGGAGAAATCCTCGAAGGCAACTACACAGGAGCCGGAGGTACAATATATGTATATGCTGATGCCTCATTAAACTTCAGCAAGGTGTCAGTAGAGCCTGCAGCGGCGTCAACATGCAACACTTACAACACGACAAGCACGTCTTACAACGTGACTGGTGTCAGTGACCCTGCCAACACGACTATTTCCGTTCAGGCGGTAGGCGACGGCGTGGGCTACGAGTCGAGCGCATACGCCGAGGCGCAGTCGGCTGCCGTGGCTGTCCCTGCGAACATCACGCTGACATCGTCAAGCGGTGATGCGACGCTGTACGCATATCAGTCTCTGCCAACCATCAGATACACCTACACCGGCACGCCAACCGTCACATGGACCGGCACAGCATCGGCTTCTACGCCTCCAGCCGGAGTGACAGTGAATAACACTGCCGGAGTAATAACTCTGACTGGTTCGCCAACAACTCCTGGCAATTACGGCTACACCATCAACGTGGCTGCCATAAACGGTGGAACACCAGCCACAGCCAATGCTTCGGGAACGCTGACAGTCAACTCCCCTGTTGCCTTGGCTGCTCCTACAGCATCGTACACAGTAAGCGGCACAAAGGCAAACGTCACTTGGTCAGCCATAGCCGGAGCGACAGGCTACGTCATCAAAGTCTGCTCTAACCCAAGCGATGAGTCAACATGCGACGAGACGAACGTCAGCTCGACTACAGCCAGCGTTGACTACAGCGACGGCGACGTTGTGACAATCATGGCGGAAGGCGACGGCATCACTACAGCAAACAGCCCATGGGCTACAGCAACCAAGACGGCTACGCCTGTGCCTGCAAGCGTAAGCATGACGAGCGCAAGCGGCACCAACGCCCAGTCAATAACAGTCGGCGACGCCATAACCAACATCACATACAACTTCACAGGAACAGCCGCAGTGACATGGACCGGCACGGCGTCAGCCTCAACACCACCTTCAGGCATGAACGTGACAATCGGCACAAACACTATAACCATAAGCGGAACACCTGTGGACAACGGTTCTTACGGATATACAATAACAGCAAACGCAATAGCCGGAGGAACACCAGCCACAGCGACTGCCAATGGCTCGCTCAGAGTCAATGCCGTGGTTATCCCTGCGTCATGCGGCGGTTCGATAGACCTTGTGCTGAACATCAGCACGCCTGGCACATACGACATAAACATCTACAATGCCGGAGGAACGCTTGTTTACAAGGCAGCCAAAAACACGGTCATGACAGCCGGAAACAACACAATCATGATAAATCCGGGCTGCTTGGCAAGCGGAACATACACATACAAAGTGGAGAGCGGAACCACACTGATTGACGGTCAGACTAACACCATCGTAGTTCCTTAAGGAAACTCTACTGTGAAAACAAGAAAGGGAGATGCCACAAAGCGTCTCCCTTTTGTTTTATCTCCACATACCTACATTCGCCTGCCCTTCCATCTGTTAGGCAAGAGCCCTCCAAACGCGGAAACAATGACATAAAACGGATAAACGACAGACAGGATCACGACCTCGAAAGGCGCGACAACATTCGTCGCGCCAACTCTTTTCGCATAAGTCCTGAGGAAAGCGAAGTCAGTCAAAGCCTTAACCGCGAAAAGCAGCACGAAAAGGTAAAGATACTGCAGGCTGAAACATACACCGACGGCTGAAGCCAGCAGCGACAGATTCGCCAGCAGAACAACAACGGCAGTCACTATCGTGTCGATGTCCTTGTATGACGTGGCTTTGCCTGCCCACCTCGCACGCTGCGAGAAGAAGCCGGAAAGCGTTTCGTTAGGGAGCGTATAGACGGTGGAATCGGGCGAGAACGAGAAGGCTATCCTGCCGCCGTTTCGTTTCACATGGTGCAGGAAGAAAACGTCATCGCCGCTCATTCTGCCATTGCCGTCGAAGGCTGAGGTGTCATACAGACTGCGTTTGAAAGCAAGATTGGCGGAGTTGCACATCGTGGCGCGGCTCCTGCAGATGCTGCCTGCCGTGGACGCCTGAAGGCTCATGAACTCCAGGCGCTGCAGTCGTTTGAACAGCGTCTGATGAGCAGACGACACATCCACCATATCGACAGGCGAAGCCAAGATATCCGCGTTGTATTCCTCGAAGTCAGCTACGACAGAGGCAACCCAGTTCCGCTGGACACGACAGTCGGCATCGGTCGTGAGAACGACGTCGCCTTCAGCGAGCTTCACGCCAGCCGCCACAGCCGACTTTTTGCCTTCTGACGAGTTCTTCAGAATTCGCAGTCGTGGGAAGTCAGCAGCGATACGCTCGCACATGGCGAAAGTCCCGTCATCGGAATGGTCATCGACGACAATGACCTCGTAGTCGGCGTATGTCTGCGCCTTGAGATCTGAAAGTATCTTGGTTATGTTTGCCTCTTCGTTGCGCGCGGCAATGACGACCGACACCTTGCGTGTCGCATGACCGTCATGCTTCTGGGGCGAAGAAGGCAACGCCCTCCTCCACCATTCCACGAGAACGGCATAGGCGGCAACGAATATCGGCAGCGCTACAACCACTCAACGACCTTGTCTAAGTGATTGCCGTTCGAGCCCTTGACGAGGATTGTCTTTCCCTCTATCGGATTTGCCTTGACATCGGCTATGAGCGCGTCAACGTCGGCGTAGCGTGGGAAAGATGTCCGCGCATTGTCGAAGCAATGTCCCACAAGACGCACATCAGTCAGCCCAAACTTCTCCAGCATGTCGATTATCTTCTGGTGCTCCTTGTCGCTGTCGGGACCGAGCTCGCGCATCTCGCCGAGGATGAGAGCCTTGTCGGGCAATGCCACCTCATTGAAGTTGTTTATGGAAGCCGCCATGCTCGTCGGGTTGGCGTTGTAGGCGTCTATTATGAGTGAATTGCGCTCGGTCTTCTTGAACTGCGAGCGGCTGTTTGTTGGTTTATAGTTTTCTATCGCGTTCTTAATCTGCGATGGCGCCACGCCGAAATAAGCGCCGACACACACTGCCGCCAGCACATTCTCCGCGTTGTAAGCACCGATGAGCGATGTCTCAAGCAGATATTCCTTGTCGTCGCCCAGAACACCGAACTTCACGGTCAGAAACGGCGAGTTTGACACCACACTGCCCCACACAAGTCCGCTCTTGTCCTTCAGTCCGTAGCCTATGCGGTTTATGCCCTCGCTTTTCTCCACAAGTATCTCGTTGTCGAGATTCACAAAGACGGAACTGTCGGACTGACGGAGGAAATCGTAAAGCTCGCACTTGGTCTTTATCACGCCATCGAAACTGCCGAATCCGGCAAGGTGCGCACGTCCCACGTTGGTTATGAGTCCCACGTTAGGCGCAGCGATGTCAACCAATTCCTTGATGTCGCCCGGATGGCTCGCGCCCATCTCCACGACGGCTATCTGGTGCTCTTTGGTTATGCTCAGCACCGTCAGCGGCACACCGATGTGGTTGTTCAGATTTCCTTTGGTGTATAATATATTGTACTTCGAGCCGAGCACAGCCGACACGAGTTCCTTGGTCGTCGTCTTGCCGTTTGTTCCGGTTATGCCTACGACAGGCAGTCCGATTGCTATGCGGTGGTAGGCGGCAAGCTGCTGCAGTGTCTTCAGCACATTGTCCACGAGTATGCACTTGTCGGACACGGCGTATTCAGCCTCGTCAACCACTGCATAAGAGCAACCCTTCTCCAGAGCCGCCTGGGCAAACTTGTTACCGTCAAAACTCTCGCCCTTGAGAGCGAAGAAAATAGAGCCAGCTGGTGTGTTGCGGCTGTCAGTCGTCACAACAGGGTGCTGCTCGTAAATTTTATAAAGATCTTCTATAGACATTCCGTTCATTATTTTGTCATATCTTTGCCAACCACAAAGGTAGAAAATATAATGGCTCTCACATATAAAATAACAAAACCTTCGGCGCTGAAAGCCGTAGTCGCTCTGCCGGCTTCAAAAAGCATAAGCAACAGAGCATTGATATTAAACGCGCTGGCTCAAGGCGAAACGAATCAGCTCACCAACATATCCGACTGCGACGACACCAACGTGATGCTCAAAGCACTGACTTTCAAGTCAAACGACATAAACATCGGCGCGGCTGGCACATCAATGAGATTCCTCACCGCATTCCTTTCCGCTACTCCAGGCACATGGAGCATAACCGGAAGCGAGAGAATGAAGCAACGCCCGATAAAGATACTCGTCGAAGCGCTGAGGAAAATCGGAGCTGACATCGAATACACCGGGAACGAAGGCTTCCCTCCGCTGAAGATAAACGGCAAAGAACTGGAAGGCGGGGAAATCGAGCTGGACGGCAGCGTATCGTCGCAATACATTTCCGCACTGCTGATGATTGCGCCAAAACTGAAGAATGGACTCCGCCTCAGACTCGCAGGCGAAGTAATATCAAAACCGTACATCAAAATGACATTGAGCATGATGAAGGACTTCGGCATTGAATCACGCTTCAGCGGCAATATCATAGAGGTGAAACCGCAAGCCTACCGCAAGACAGCCTACGAGATAGAGAGCGACTGGTCTGGCGCAAGCTACTGGTACGAGATGATGGCGATAAGCAAAAGCGGAGAAATAAAACTGAAAGGACTGAGAAAAAACAGCACGCAAGGCGACTCGCTCATAGCTGAGTATTTCAAGAATTATGGCATAAATACAGAATACACGGCCGACGGCGTGACGCTGACATACGACCAAAGCCTCACGAGCGCCGACGACACAATAGAAATCGACTTTGTGGAACAGCCCGACATGGCGCAGACCTTCGTCGTCACGTCGTGCGCGCTCAACAAGAAGTTCCATTTTTACGGACTGCGCTCGCTCAAGATAAAGGAGACCGACAGAATAGCCGCACTGACAAACGAACTCAGAAAACTCGGCTATGTGCTTAGCGAGCCTAAGGACGGTGAATTGGCATGGGACGGCACCACATGCGAACAGGCAGAACACGCCGCCATCGACACCTACGAGGACCACAGAATGGCGCTGTCATTCGCACCGTTTTCACTGACCGGCGCAAGCATCTGCGTCAGAAATCCTCAAGTGGTATCAAAATCATATCCGGATTTCTGGAACGACATCGCAAAAGCAGGTTTCACAATAGAGGAAACAGACCTGTAAATACATTTTTTTGTCGTTATCTATTTTTTAATTAATTTTGCA
>CAMHCZ010000044.1 GCA_946183755.1 uncultured bacterium
ATGCTTGCGCGTTTTTCTATTATGAATCAGCTATTTACGACAGCTTGTGCACGATGAATCCTGAGCGGAGCTTAGGCTCGAACCATGTAGCCTTAGGAGGCATGATGTTGCCAGAGTCGGCTATCGAGATAAGCTGCTTCATAGACACTGGGTAAAGGGCAAGCGCCACCTTCATCTCGCCAGAGTCCACTCTCTTCTTCAGCTCGCCAAGTCCACGGATACCGCCCACGAAGTCGATTCGCTTGTCGGAACGCAAGTCCTTGATGCCGAGAATCTCGTCAAGGATAAGTTTTGAAGACACAGTCACGTCGAGCTGACCGATTGGGTCGTTGTCGTCGTATGTGCCAGGCTTAGCTGTGAGCGAATACCACTCGCCTGAGAGATACAGCGAGAAGTTGTGCAGCTTGTTTGGCTTGTAAATCTCGCTGCCCTTCTTCTCCACTGTGAAGTTCTTGCCCAGCGCCTCGAGGAACTGCTCCTCGGTGAGTCCGTTCAAGTCCTTCACGACTCTGTTGTAGTCAATTATATTCAACTGATTGTCAGGGAAGCAGACAGCCAGGAAGTAGTTATACTCCTCGTCGCCCTTGTGGTTAGGGTTGTTCTTTCTCTTCTCGTCGCCCACGAGAGCCGCAGCCGCGCTTCTGTGGTGACCGTCGGCTATGTACATGTAAGGCATCTTCGCGAACGCCTCTGTTATCTGCGCTATGACGGCGTCATCGCTTATCACCCAGAATGTGTGTCCGATTCCGTCGCTTGTCACCAAGTCGTACTCAGGCTCATTCTTGATAACGGCAGCCACAATATCGTCCAGCTGCTTGTTGTCAGGGTAAGCGAAGAACACAGGCTCTATGTTGGCGTTGTTCACGCGCACGTGCTTCATGCGGTCTTCCTCCTTGTCGCGACGTGTCAGCTCATGCTTCTTTATCTTGCCGGTCATGTAGTCGTCAACATTGGCGCAGACAACAAGTCCGTACTGTGTGCGTCCGTTCATGGTCTGTGCATAAACGTAGTAGTTCTCCTTCTCGTCCTGCACGAGCCATCCGTTGTCCTGGAACTTCTGGAAGTTCTCAGCAGCCTTCTCATAGACCTTAGGGTCGTACTCGCTTGTGCCCTCTGGGAAGTCTATTTCTGGCTTTATTATATGATAAAGTGATTTCTCGTTGCCCTTAGCCTCTTCTCTTGCCTCTTCCGAGTTGAGCACGTCGTATGGGCGTGAAACGACTTGAGCTACGAATTCTTTAGGCGGGCGGATGCCCTTGAAAGGTCTGATTTTAGCCATTATATTAAGAAAGTTGTGGTTATATAAACACAAAGATAAATAAATTGTGACATCATGATGTTCACTTCCTGCATCTTTCTGCCACGTTAGCCAAGATTTCTTCCTCGCCTTCCACCTTGCGGTTTCTCATTACCACTCTGCCGTCGCATATCAAAGTGTCAATGACTTCCGACGAAGCCGAGTACACGAGATTGGATATTATGTTGTAGTCCGGCGTCATTCTGTGGTTGTCCAGTCTGACCAGCATTGCGTCGGCCAGCCTGCCCTCCTCTATCTTGCCGGCATTCAGCCCGAAAGCCGCTGCGCCGCACTCGGTAGCCATGCGGAATGTCTCGGCAGCCGACAGTTTATCGGGACCGTAGCTCAGCTTAGCCAGCAAAGCCGCAGCCTTCATCTCGTCCATCATGTCGAGGTTGTTGTTGGACGAAGCGCCGTCAGTTCCCAAAGCAAGGCGGCAACCGTGCGCCTTGAGCATCGGAACGTTCATCACACCCGACGAGAGTTTCATGTTGGAGCACGGGTTGTGGACAGAGACAGTCTTCGTAGCCGCCAATATGTCCGCATCGTCCTCGCTGACGTGGACAACATGCGCCGCCACCGTTTTCTCGCCCAGAATTCCCACCTTGTTCAAATACTCCACCGGAGTCATGCCGCCGTGCTCTTTCTTGCAGTTCACCACCTCGTCTTCCGTTTCAGAAACGTGTATCTGGCAGAACACATCGTCGGAGTTGTTCACAACGTCGGCGCAGCGTTCAAGCAATGCTGTGTCGCAAGTGTAGATGGCGTGCGGAGCGATGGATTTCTGTATTCTTGACGATGCCGGCTTCCACGAAGAGAGACGCTGCAAAAGACGGTCATGCTCCTTCTCACCCTGGTGCGACATGAATGTGTCACCAAGGCACGCCCTGATGCCCATTTCCATGACTGCCCTTTCAACCTGTTCCTCAACGAAATACATATCTACGAAGAACACCGTGCCGCTCTTTATCATCTCGAGAATGGCGAGTTTCGAGCCCCAGTAAATATCCTCGGGCGTAAGGCTTGCCTCACGGGGCCAGATGTAGTTATTGAGCCACTCGGCAAGCGGCATGTCGTCGGCATATCCGCGCAGGAGTGTCATGGCTGCATGGCAATGGCAGTTGTAGAACGGCGGAAGAATAGCCATTCCTGTGGCATCAACCACCTCGGCGCCGTCGCATTGTATATCTGGCGCAATGCGCGTTATCAGTCCGTTTTCCATAAGGACGTCGGTCTGGCGTCCGTCAAGTCTGGCGTTTTTTACAAGTAAAGTCATAGGCGAATACTTTTAAGTGTTTATTCAGCTGCTACGCTTGGAGCGAAGATTTCGACAGTGTATTTGTCTGTTCCTGTGTATGATCTGAGCGAATCCGCCGACATGTTTCTGACTGTGAGTTTCTCGGCAGGCACACCGTGCTTGACTATGTAGTCGGTGACGAGCTTGTTTCGGAACGCCATCTGTCTTGACAACGCTGACACAGCGCTGTCGGCCGGGAAGATGGACTCCGCCTGCTCATAGAAACTGCCGTCGATGCTTGAGAGATTGTTCACGAAGCTCTTCAGTCCTGAGTCGCCGTCCTTGATTTCGCTTATCTCCGCGAAATCCACAAGCGAAAGGCGCTGACCAGCCGCCTGCGGATGCTTGCTCACATAGTAACGTCTCTTCATCTCGAAGACAGTGCGCTTCTTTATAGCGTTTTTCATGTTCACCTGCTGAGTGAGTTTCAGCGAAAGCTCCGAATTCGTCTCCAGAGCCGCGATTATCTTGTCAACTCTCGCATACTCCTGCGATGTCAGGTCTGGCTTAGTCGCGTCGAAGGTAACCTGCGACAGTTCGTCAGCAGAGAGTCCGAGCCCGCTCGCCAATGCATTGACAGGAGAAACGGCGAGCTTCACCATCAAGTTGCCGAGTGTCTTGAGTATCAGCTTCTTGTAAGAGAATTCAGGCGAATTCACATTGCCCTTGACCGGAAGTTCCAGCACAATCTTGTCGTCCTTGTCGCGCAGGATGTACAGTCCGGTCTTCAGCGGAATGTTGAACTCAGTCTTTATCTTCTTGTTCTTGTCGCCCACACGGCAGTTGAATATATCAAGATTGTTGCGTCCCACGAGGTTGTAATCCCTCACGATGTTCTCGCTCATGATTGAAAGCTTTCCTTTCTCAAGCGGATAGCCGAAATACTCCATAGAGTATGGCGAGAACTGCTGCAGGTCAACGTGCTTCAATATTATGGTGAGCTTCTGGTTTCTTATGCCGTCCAGTCCGCCCTTCCAGTTGACCATGGCTGCGCCTCCGCCTTGTGTGTCCATCGTGAGATGCAGATTGTTTTCGGCGGCGCTTGGCGAGAAGTTCTCGGACGTTGCGTTTATGTTGCTAAGTTTGTATATGAACGGCAGTCGCATAGTGTTGTCGGCAAATGTGAAGTCGGAGTTCTTCAGTTCTATCTTCTTGATAGACACCACCATAGGCTTGCTGTCCGATTTCATCGTGTCGGGTTCCGCTGTCTTTTCTTCTGGTTTATTCTCCGATGTCTTTACAAGATTCGAGAAATTGTTATGGTCCTTGTACATGTCGAAGTGCGAAGACAGTCCGTCAACAGTCACGCTGGCGATGTCGCACACGCCCTTCTGCGGATTTATCTTGTTGACTTTCACGCTTAAAGAGTTAAGCGAAGCCACTTTGCTGTTGTTCAGATCATTGGCATTGAATCCGGAAATGCAGACATTACCCTCTATATCAATGTCCGACGGTATCTGCGTACTTCCGTTCACATGCACATCGCCGGCGAGTTTTCCGCTCACGCTGCTTATGTTCAGCGATTCCTTTATGTACGGCATCAGGTTTTCAATATCGAGTCCCTGCAGCTTAACTACCACATCGTATCGTCCCTTGTCCATGTCATACTTCGCCTTTGTGGAGAGCGAGCCGCCCTCGGCGAACTGGAACGACACTCCGGCGTCGGTAGTCTTGCCAGAGAAGTAAACGCCCGGCACCTCAAGGTGCAGATTGTTCAGGTTCCACTTCGAGTCACGCACCTCGTCCTTATAGCTCAATGTTCCGCCGGTGAGTCTTATATTATATATGCCTATCGCCCAAGGCTCCTTGTCCTTGTCATCCTCGTCGTCCTTCTTGTCGCCGCCCAGTTTGGTGAGGTCAGTGAAGTTGAATGTCGAGTCATACTGCACAAGCCTAACCTTAGGCGAATTGAGCGTAACGTACCTGATGTTCACCTCCTTAGTCAGCAGTTTGAATGGGTTGATAGCCACCTTGAGCGTGTCAATGCTCACGAAATCCGTCTTGTCGTCCTGCTCCTTCATACACAAGGCTTCCGCCTCCAGAGAGCCAGTGAAGAGATTTATCGACAAATCATCCATAGTGACCTGTCTGCCGATCCATTCCTTACTGTTCTTCTCTATCACATATTCGGCAATCGGAGATATGAAAATCGCGATCAACAGCAACAGAGCCAATATCACACCAAGAATAATCGCGGTTATCTTCAAGCCTTTCTTTACACCTTTTTTCATATTGATTGTATTGATAATTTCATATTTTTGTAGTCGGACTGATAGGATACAAAAATAACAACTTTCCACTCACATTCCTATCCAATTTTATAAACAAACACAATAGATTATAATGTCAGGAGTTCTGGTTCAAGTCTTACAACTCATACTATCCTTAACAATACTCGTCGTGGCCCACGAAGCCGGGCATTTCTTCTTCGCAAAACTGTTCGGAGTGCGAGTCGAGCGTTTCTACATGTTCTTCAACCCATGGCGCTCGATTGTGAAAATGAAGAAAGTGAACGGCAAGTGGAGAATCAAGTTCTTCAGCCGCAACACGCCGTTCAACGACAAGCCGATAGAGGAACTCGACGACAACGACTGGCGCAAGTACCCCAACAACACGGAGTTCGGCATCGGATGGCTGCCGCTCGGAGGCTACTGCAAGATAGCCGGCATGGTGGACGAGTCGATGGACACAAAGGGACTTGCATCCGAGCCTAAAAAGTGGGAATACCGCGGCATATCCACATGGAAACGCCTGCCGATAATAACCGGCGGCGTGCTTGTGAACTTCGTGCTCGCCATACTGATATTCAGCGGGGTGCTGTTCCATTACGGCAGCGTGGATGTCAAGTTCACCGACTTCACCAGAGGCTACGAGTATTCCGACATAGCCAAGGAAGCCGGATTCGAGGACGGCGACGTGCCTGTGGAAGCCGACGGCAAGCCGCTTGACGAATACGACACAAACGCTATACGCCGTCTGATGAAGGCACAGACCGTGGTTGTGTCGCGCGGCGAAGAACGCCACACGATATCCATACCGGGCGACTTCGGACAAAGAGTCGTGGCAAGCGGCGAGCAGTTCATAAGCCCGATACTGCCGTTCGTCATAGACTCCGTGCTGCAAAACACGCCTGCCGACAAAGCCGGTCTGCAAAAGAACGATTCGCTGACGAGCATCAACGGCATAACCACAGGCAGCTTCAAAAAAATCGTGGACATCATGGCCGAGAACAAAGGCAAGAACGTGACACTGCACTTCATGAGAGACACGACACTGATGGCGACTGTGATAAAGCCAGACTCAATGGGCAAAATAGGCGTCACAGCGAAAAGCTTCGCCGAATACTACACCTTCAGCCGACACGAATACGGACTGGCTGAGGCATTGAGCAACGGCGCGACGATGGGCGTGAAAAACCTGACCGGCTATGTGTCGGACTTCAGATACGTATTCGGCGAGGACGGCATGAAGAACCTCGGCGGATTCGGTTCCATAACCCAAAGCTTCTCAAAGATGTGGGACTGGGAATGGTTCTGGGAGATGACCGCCCTTCTCTCGGTGATACTCGCGTTCATGAACATACTGCCAATACCGGGACTCGACGGCGGACACCTGATGTTCCTGCTGTATGAGATGGTGACTGGCAAGAAACCGTCACAGCGAGTGATGGAAGTATCGCAGATGATAGGAATGATACTGCTGCTTTTCCTGTTCTTTTACGCCAACATCAACGACATATTCAGATAAAGCACGATTTTTGCATTAACAGACTTCATATAAACACAACCACATAAAAAATCGAACAAAATGAAGAAAGCAATATACATACTGATGGCGCTGCTGACCGCAGGCATCGTAAACGCACAAAACAACGAGAAAGCCACGACCAAACTCTCGCAATACGTGGCAAGACCAGGCGCAGTGATAAGCATGGACGAAGCGATGTTCACCGAGAGGATTTACAACGAGGCAGAATCCCCTAACGAATGGAAATACATAGGCGACAAGCCTTGCATCATAGACTTCTACACCACATGGTGCGGCCCTTGCAAACGACTCGCTCCGGTGCTGGAAACAATCGCTGAAAAATACGACGGACTGATACACATCTACCGCATCGACGCAGAGAAAGAACTGAAAATATCCAGAAAGTTCGGCATAAGAAGCTACCCTACACTGCTATTCTGCCCGATGAACGACAAACCGCAGATGGCGATAGGCGCACTGCCTAAGAACGACATCGAGAAACTCATCGCCAACATCCTCCTGAAGTAACGCGATGAATAAGACAGAAAAACTCAACGACAAAGAGCTCGAAGGACTGCGCAAGTTTTTCGAGAATGATCACTTCGCGATGAACGCCGGATGCCGCATCGACGAAGCCGGCACCAACTGGAGCGTATGCTC
The DNA here is from genome assembly GCA_946183755.1 of uncultured bacterium. Classification (GTDB taxonomy): domain Bacteria; phylum Bacteroidota; class Bacteroidia; order Bacteroidales; family Paludibacteraceae; genus UBA4363. Next base: position 7,002 of record CAMHCZ010000044.1, read on the forward strand.
AATGGACGTGACCGACGCCCACCGCAACGCCTTCGGCATGATAATGGGCGGAGCCATGGTCACACTCGCCGACTTCGCCGCCGCCGTCATAGGCAACCGCCCCGGCAAGTACACGACCGCCAACAGCGTGACCACCACATTCGTGGGCAACACCCAAAGCGATAAAATATTCGCCAACGCTGTGCAGAAACGCGACGGCCGCAGCACCAACTACATAGAAGTGGAAATAACCGACGACAAAGGCAAGCAGCTGGCTTTCGTCACCGTGCTCGGATTCCACCTCAGCTGAATCGCCGGCACACACAAGACATAAGCCGGCACACTCTTTTTGCCACATTATTAGGCATAAACCCACAAAAAATACTTAACTTTGAAAGTTTTTGTATAAACCGAAAAACTTTACTTAAAAACAGAATATGCCTAAGATTTCACAGCGAGGTGTAGAAATGCCTGCCTCACCAATCAGAAAGCTCGTACCATTCTCTGACTCTGCAAAGGCACGCGGACTGAAAGTCTATCATCTGAACATCGGACAGCCAGACCTGCCTACACCGAAAATCGCAATCGACGCGATAAGAAACGTAAGCCGCAAAGTGCTGGAATACAGCCCTTCGCTCGGTATCCGTTCATACAGAGAGAAACTCGTGGGATACTACGCGAAATACAACATAAACGTGGCAGCCGACGACATTATAATAACCACAGGCGGAAGCGAGGCGGTGCTGTTCGCATTCATGGCATGTCTGAACCCGGGCGACGAAATCATCGTCCCTGAACCAGCCTACGCTAACTACATGGCGTTCGCAGTTAGCGCAGGTGCTGTCATCAGAACTGTGCCTTCGACCATTGAGGAGGGTTTCGCCCTGCCGTCAATAGAGAAGTTCGAGGAGCTGATAAACGAGAAGACCAAGGGCATAATGATATGCAACCCGAACAACCCGACCGGCTACTTGTACACAAGAAAGGAAATGAACCAGATAAGAGACCTCGTGCAGAAATACGACCTGTACCTGTTCTCCGACGAGGTTTACCGCGAATATATCTACACATCGTCGCCATACATATCGGCATGCCACCTCGTGGGCATCGAGGACAACGTGGTGCTTATCGACTCTGTATCAAAGAGATACTCAGAGTGCGGAATAAGAATCGGCGCGCTTATAACCAAGAATAAGGAACTGCAGAAAGCCATCAACAAATTCTGCCAGGCACGTCTGTCGCCACCATTGATTGGACAGATTGCCGCAGAGGCAAGCCTTGATGTTGACCCTTCGTATCTGCGCGACACATACGACGAGTTCGTGGAGAGAAGAAAGGTGCTGATTGACGGTCTTAACCGTATTCCTGGCGTTTACTCCCCTATCCCTATGGGCGCGTTCTACACTATGGCGAAGCTCCCTGTCGATGACACAGACAAGTTCTGCACATGGTGTCTTAACGAATTCGAGTACGAAGGCCAGACAGTGTTCATGGCTCCGGGCTCAGGATTCTATACCACTCCGGGCTTGGGCAAGGACCAGGTCAGAATAGCCTATGCCATAAACAAGGAAGACATCTCCAAGGCTTTGGTAGTATTAGAGAAGGCGCTTGAGGCATATCCCGGAAGGACAATAAAGTAATAGCGTGAATCTTGAACTGTTCATAGCGCGCAAAGTGCATGGCGGCAGCGGCAAGAACGACATGTCGCGCCCGGCCGTCATCATAGCGACCACAGGCATAGCCTTAGGTATCGCTGTCATGCTGCTCTCCGTCGCCATTGTGATAGGATTCAAGCATCAGATCAGAGACAAGGTCATAGCCTTCGGGTCGCACATACAAATAAGCAACTACGACAACAACCAAAGCTACGAGACCAAAGCCATAACTGTGTCCGACAGCCTGTTGCAAGAGCTGCGCAACACGCCTAACGTGCGCCACACACAGCGCTACGCCACCAAACCCGGCATTATAAAGACCGAGAGCGATGTGCAGGGCATAATCCTCAAAGGCATCGACTCAAACTTCGACTGGGAGTTCTACCGTCCGAACATAATCGAGGGCGACACGATAACACCATCACAAGCCGTTGCGGAAGACGATTTTCTGCCGCCGCCAGCAAGCAAGGAGGCACTCATTTCTCAGTACTTGTCGAGACTGCTAAACCTGAAGGTCGGCGACACATTCTTCATCTACTTCGTGCAGGAAGACGGCATAAGAGCGCGCAAACTCACCGTTAAAGGCATTTACTGCACCAACTTCGAGGAATACGACAAGCAGTTCATACTCGCAGACATAAAGCAGATACAGCAGATAAACAACTGGAACGACCAGCAAGCCAGCGGAATAGAGATACTCGTGGACGACTACAGCAAACTCGACGAGACTACAGACAAGCTCTACTTCAAGACCGCCAACCGAGTGAGCGCCGACCAGGAAACACTGCTGCCACGCAACATCGAGGAACTCAATCCGCAGATATTCTCATGGTTAGGCATGCTGGACATAAACGTGGTGATAATCCTCACGCTCATGCTCACTGTCGCGTCGTTTAACATGATTTCCGGACTGTTGATAATAATACTGGAGAAGACAAACATGATAGGCATTCTCAAAGCCTTGGGAGCCAAGAACTGGAACATCAGGAAGATATTCCTGTACCAGTCGGCATTCCTGATAGGCAAAGGACTGCTGTGGGGCAACGTCATTGGACTCGCGCTGATACTCATACAGTATTACACAAACATAATTCCGCTTGACCCCGAGACATATTATGTGTCATACGTGCCTGTGGAGTTGAACCTTTGGTATATACTCGCCATAAATGCCGGCACATTCATTCTGTCGCTGCTGATACTCATCATCCCTTCTATGGTGATTGCCAAAATATCCCCAGCCAAGTCTATCAGGTTTGAATAAAAAACTTTCCTAACGATTTTTTTAAATCTAAATCGCGCACGCAATACATATTTTATTATATTTGCAGAAAGTTAACTAAAATTATTTTAACTATGAATATCGAAGAAATTGGCGAAAACGCAGGAAAAATCTGGAACGCACTCAGCGACGGTTCTACAAAAGAAGCAAAAGAGATAAAGAAAGCAGCTGGCATCAAAGACAAAGAGTTCTACACTGCTCTTGGATGGTTGGCTCGCGAGGGCAAGGTGAACATAGAGGTAGATAAGACTAACGTTTATGTGAAGCTTATCTAAGATTCAATCTCTTAGAAGGAATTGAGAGCCTGGATTTGTATCCAGGCTCTCTTGTTTTTTTTTGCTATATATACATCAACAACAAAGAAAAAAAGCGAAGACGTTTTTAACCTTGAGGAAATATCCACATCTTACAATCGGTTAGCGAAAGAAATATGAACAGAAACAGTACAACAGACGAGGAAATACTTGCCATGACACGCCGCAAGGAGACCTTCGACGAAGGCTTCAAGCAGCTGATGGAAAGGTACGGACGAGGGCTGTACTGGCACATCAGGCACATCGTGGCTGGACACGACGACGCCGAAGATGCTTTCCAAGAAACCAGCATAAAGATATACGAGAAGATAGGAACTCTGAAAGGCGATGCCGGACAGATGAAAGGATGGATATACAAAGTGGCAACAAACGAAGCGCTGCAGCAACTGAGGAAACGCACCACCCTGTTTCAGAGCATCGACAGCCTGAGCGAACAACTGGTGGAAACTATGAGAGCCGATGCCTCTGCCGACGCCGAGAAAGCCGAGCTGCTGTTTGAGGAAGCGACTCTGCGGCTGCCGACACAGCAAAGAATCGTATTCAACATGAGATACCGCGACGAGCTGACCTACGAACAGATGAGCGAGGCGACTGGCAAAAGCATAAGCAACCTGAAGACGACATACCACTACGCATACGAAAAAATAAAGAACTACATAAAGGAACACGCAGAATGAACAAGCAAGACATGACATACAAAACTCCATACGCCGAAAGCGATGAATATGTGGACGCACTGGTGAATAACGCTACAGAAAAAGCCATAGCCAAAGGCAAGGGAAAGAAAGGAAAGAAGAGAATCATATTGACCTTGACAAGCATAGGTGCGGCTGCCGCATGTATAGCGATAGCGCTGAACATGAGCTATGTGACGGACAGCGGAAAATGGACAAAGGAAAACGCAGGAAAGAACATCGCCAAAGCAAGCACAAGCAAGACGATGAACGAAGCGAGCACGAACGAAACAAGCGATGATGGTCCGCTGGACGACTTCATGGCAAAGACAAGCAACGAGGAAAAGACAATGATCGCTTACTATGAATTAGACGAGATACCGGAATATTAACCAATAAACATAAACAACCATGAGAAAACTTTTTATCACAATCATGGCCGTGGCAACAGCAGTTTGCGCTATGGCACAGGACAAGAAGGCTGAGTTCAACAAAAAACTGGTGGCCGCACAGACAGACGAGATGGCCTACAGATTGAACATGACCGATGCGCAAAAGAAAGAATTCAGCGGCATATACGAACAGTACTGCCACGAGGTACTAAATGCGAAAAAGACTTTCGATATGAAGAGAAGTGAGTTAACCGACTCTATAGCAATGGAAAAGAACAGACTTGAGAAACAAAGAAAAGTGCTTGACATAAGAATCGCCTACACCGACAAATTCGGCAAGGTGCTAAGCGGAAGTCAGCTCACAAGGCTCTACAAAGAAGAAAATCTGATACAAAAAAGGCTGAAGAATGAACTGAGACAAGCCATGAGAGAGCTGAAGACTAAGAGAGCTAAGAAATAGCAGCGAATTTACGCACAAAAATAAATCGGCATTGACCACGATGGTCAATGCCGATTTTATTATCTCTGGACTCCCCTGTCCTAATAAAGGATGTAGGTGTAAGTGCCTTTCTTGTCAACCGGATTGTAAGGCGCAGCGTAGTCATACTTTGCCTTAGTGTCGGCCTTGCGCTTCTGGTTGTCTAAGTAGGCCTTCTCCTCTGCCTCTGCCTGCTTCAGGCCCATCTTTCCGGCTTCCTTTACTACAGC
>CAMHCZ010000045.1 GCA_946183755.1 uncultured bacterium
GCCTGGCGGTTTCGCGAGGAATACGGAGAACGCCCTGCTGTTCTACAACAGCCTGAGACACGACGTGCAGAACGCCCAGCCTAACGAGGCGCACAAGATACTTGCGGAACTGGAGAAGGATTTCGATGTGGAGGTGATAACACAGAACGTGGACAATCTGCACGAGAGAGCCGGAAGCACAAAGGTGCTGCACCTGCACGGCGAGATAACCAAGACTTGCAATCTGGACAAAACGGTGGTGGAGGATACCGGCTACCGCGACATAAACATGGGCGACGAGGTGGGCGGCACACAAGCCCGTCCGTTCATCGTGTTCTTCGAGGAGTCGGTGCCTATGCTCGACCCGGCGATAGAACTGACCAAGCAGGCCGATATATTCGTGGTGGTGGGCACGTCGCTCAACGTCTATCCTGCCGCAGGACTGCTCAACTATGTGCCTAAGACCACGCCGATATACCTGATAGACCCTAATGAAGTGAATTCATACCGCCCGGTGACGTTCATAAAGGACGTGGCGACCAAGGGCATGGTTAAGTTGAGAGAATTGTTGAAAAACGAGAAGTAAAAAAACGATGGCAAACAACAATCAGAAAGTGATAATAACAAGCGACCTGAGAGCCGACATGCGAAGCGTGCTCGACGGCCGCGCACCCGAAAGCATATACATACTTGCCGACGAGACAACCAACAAACAGTGTCTGCCGGCGCTGATGGACGCCTGTCCGGAGCTGAAGGCGTGCAAGGTCTGCGTGATAGGCGCAGGCGACACGCACAAGCACCTCGACACGCTCGCCTCGGTGTGGCAGTTCCTGTCGGAGAACGGAGCGACACGCCGCTCGACGATGATAAACGTAGGCGGCGGTATGGTGACTGACCTCGGCGGATTCGCAGCTTCGACGTTCAAGCGCGGAATGTCGTACATAAACGTGGCGACGACTCTGCTGGGCGCTGTGGATGCGGCTGTGGGCGGCAAGACCGGCATCAACTTCAACGGACTGAAGAACGAGATAGGCGTGATAAACTCGAGCGAGGCTGTGGTCATAGACACAGAGTTCTTCTCGACACTCGACCACGCCAACAAGGTGAGCGGCATGGCTGAAATGCTGAAGCATGGACTCATCTCCAACGCCGAGGAGTGGCGCAAGGTCTCTTCGTTCGACATGGAGAAGTTCGACCTCAAGGAACTCCGTCCGCTGCTTGCCTCGAGCATAGCCGTGAAGGAGCGCATCGTGGAGGAGGACCCTACGGAGAAGAACATCCGCAAGGCGCTGAACTTCGGACATACGTTCGGCCACGCCTTCGAGAGCTTCTCGCACGAGAAAGGCACGCCGGCACTGCACGGTTACGCAGTGGCTTGGGGCATGATTCCGGAGCTGTATCTGTCGCACGTGCTTCTGGGATTCGACAAGGAAGTCCTTTCGCAAGCCGTGAGACTGATACGCGAGACATACGGCGTTATGAACATAACCTGCGACAACTACGACCACCTCTTCGAGCTGATGACACACGACAAGAAGAACGTGGTGAAGGACGAGATAAACTTCACTCTGCTCGGCGGCATCGGCGACATAAGAATAAACCAGCACGCTTCGCGCAAGCAGATAGACGAGGCGTTCGACTTCTATCGCGACAGCATGGGACTTTAATTTGTAAAACTGAGAAATATGAAAGTGCAGATAATAAATAAATCGAAGAACGAGACACCAAACTACGCCACCGAACAGTCGGCAGGCATGGACCTCCGCGCGAACCTCGAGGAGAGCGTGACGCTGAATCCGCTCGAACGCAAACTCATTCCTACGGGGCTTTACATCTCGCTGCCAGCCGGATTCGAGGCGCAAGTGCGTCCACGCAGCGGTTTGGCGTTGAAGAAGGGAATCACTGTGCTGAACACTCCTGGCACAATCGATGCCGACTACCGTGGCGAGATATGCGTGATACTCGTGAACCTCTCCAACGAGCCATTCGTTGTGGAGAACGGCGAACGCATAGCCCAGATGGTGGTGGCTAAGCATGAGCGCGTGGAGTGGCAGGAAGTGGAGGTGCTCGACGAGACCGAACGTGGCGCAGGCGGATTCGGACACACTGGCACGAAGTAAAAAACAGACAAACGACAACGACTTGAATTTTTCCGGATGCTTTTTTCTTATAAGACACAGGTTTTAATAATATCGGCGATGCTGTTGGGCGCATTGTCGTCGGTCTCTGTCGCCTTTTCTAAAGGGAAAAGCGCAAGCAATAAGCTGAGCGCGATAAAGAGCGAGCCAGCGGTGAAGTCCGATGCCCACAGCCAGTTGGAACGCAAGAAGATATACTTCTTCACCGAAGCGGTGCGTCAGAAGGAGGCTGGTAATTATGCCGCGGCAATCGACCTGCTGACCGAGTGCTACTACATTGACCATAAGGACGCGGCGGTGGTGTTCGAGCTGGCTGACATATACAGCAAGGTGGGCGACGACGACAACGCCATGAAGATGTCGCATCTGGCTGCATCTCTCGACAGAGACAACATCTGGTACAAGATGACTCTCGCGGAGCTCTATCTGAAGAACAAGCGAGTGGCGGATGCTGTGGAACTTTATGAGGAAATAGAAAAACTGCGTCCCGACCTCGAGGACATAGACTACCGTCTGGCAGGGCTGTATCTGCAGACACGCCAGTTCGACAAAGGTCTTCAGGCATTGAACAGGCTGGAGAAGAAAGTCGGCGTGGACGAGAGTATCTCCATAGAGAAATACCACATGCTCCAGATGCAGGGCAAGAAGAAAAAAGCATTGGCGGAGATAGAGAAGCTGTCGAGGACTTATCCGCTGAACGTCGATTACAAGATTTTCCTTGCCATGGCGCATCTCAACGACAGCAACTTCGTTGAGGCTGAGAAGGTTATCGACGAGGCGGACAAGATAGAGCCTAACAACGAGAAGGTGATAAACCAGAAACTTGCGCTTTGCAGCGCCAGAGGTCAGACCGATGAGGCTGACGCAGTGGTCATGTCCTATGTCAATGACCCGAAAGTGGAGGCAGGCGAGAAACTGAAGCTCATAACCGACTATTTCTCGAACGTCACAAGAGTGGACTTCGCCGACAAGTGCTTCCGTTCGCTTGTTGGGCAATATCCCGACGACGCCATGGTGCGCGCCTATTACTCGACGTTCTGCCTTATGCAGCGCAACGACACGGCTGCGGAAACTCAACTCAAGGAACTTGTACGCATAGACCCAACCCTTGAACAAGGCTGGCAGGACCTTGTCGGCATATACATGCAGAGGGGCGACACGGCATTGATGACCAGAACTTGCAATCAGGCGCTCGTTCATCTGCCTGAGAGTCCGTCAATGCTTGCGATAAAGGCGCTGACGCTGTCGCTGTACGGCGACTTTGAGTCCGCGGTGGCAATGTACCAGAAGTCTTTGGGGGCATACAAGAAGAACCAGCCGGAAAACAAGGCTGCGCAGGCTGACATTTATATGTACATAGGCGACATTTACGCCCAGAAAGAAATTCCTGACAGCGCGTTCGCTTATTACGAGAAGTCGTACGAACTTAATCAGAACAACGACTTGCTGCTGAATAACTTCGCGTACTATCTCTCGGTCTATAACCGCGATTTGGACCGTGCGGAGCAGATGAGCGCCTTGGCTCTGAAGGCAAATCCGAACAACGTGTCGTACCTTGACACATACGCGTGGATATTCTTCCGCAAGAAGGACTATATGATGGCTAAGCTTTTCATGCAGCAGGCGCTCGACAAAGGCGGCGACAAGAACGGAGTCTGCGTGGAGCATTTCGGCGACGTTCTTTATATGTCGGGCGATAAGGATGAGGCTATGATCTGGTGGAAACGCGCTGCGGAAATAGGCGGCGGCTCGGATTTGTTGAATAAGAAAATAGAAACTGGAACTTATGTTGAATAGAAGCAGAATAATAAGATTCATGGCTTATGCCGTGGCTTTCCCTATTGTTTTTGGCATGGGAATGCAGTCGTGCAAATCGACAAAGAAACAGCCTGTGCCGGCAGTGACAAAACAGTCGCAGGACGTGACGCCGTCCGACGTGGCGACACAAGGCTCGTCGAGAACGACGGTCAAGAAGGTGGCGTTCGTGGTTAATGAGCCGAAAGTATCGACAATCAACATCAGCAACGCCTCGGTCACGATTATCTCTGGCGGTCAGGAACTGTCGTCGAGAGCGTCCATCAGAGTCATAAGGGACAGCATCGTGCAAATATCACTTCAGCCAGCGCTCGGCATAGAGATGGCAAGGCTCGACATCACGCCTAAGAACGTGGTGGCAGTCAACAAGCTGCAGAACCGTTACTTCGAGAGCAATATGGACTATCTGGCTAAGATGCTGGGCATGAAGCTGGATTATTACGACTTCCAGGCATTGCTGCTTAACCGCATATTCATAGCCGGCGAGAGCTTGAAGAACTCGAAGGAAGTGCTCGGACATTTGGACAGCAAGACTGTGACACCGACAGGCATACAGATGCTCGGCTCGAAGAACGCGGCGGGATTCTCGCACGAGTTCGACCTTGACAAGAACGGCAAGCTCGTGAACACTCAGGTGAAGTATCAGACCAGCATGAGCATGAGATGCACTTACTCGCAGTTCCGCACACAGAACTCGGTGACGTTCCCTTTCATGATATTCATATCTGCGCTTCAAGGCAAGTCGTCGAGCAAATTGTCGATAGAAATAAAGAAAGCCGAGTTTAACCAGGCAGTCACCATAAATCCGACTGACAAGTCGAAATACAAGAAAGTTACGAATCCAGAGGAATTGTTCTCTAAATGATAAGGAATAAAGGAAATATCACCATGCGTTGTCTTTTTAGCATATTGATTTTGTTGGGAATATCAGTCTCAGTCTGCTCGCAGGAGACAGTCAAGTCGCTCAAGCGCAAGCAGCGTCAGGCCAAGCAGAACATCGAGATGACCAACAAGCTGTTGAACGAGAATAAGAAGAGCCAGAAAACAACAGCCAACAGCATAACCGTCATAAGCCGACAGATAGAGGAGCGTGAGAACCTCATAAAGGCTCTGAACGACGAGGTCGGAGTGCTGGACCGCGACCTCTCGAACATCAATGCCGAGAAATCTCAACTTGAGGAAAAACTGCAGGAACTGCGAAAGGAATACGCAAAGCTGCTTTACCATTATTATTTCCACAAGACCAAAAGCAACGCTGTGTTTTATATACTCTCTTCGGAGTCGCTTACACAGGGATTCCGCAGACTGAGGTATGTTCAGCAGTACTCCAACTACAGAAAGGAGCAAGCGCAGAAGATACAGCAAGTGACTGACGAGCTGGGACAGAAGGAGACTCTCCTGTCGCGTGTAAAGGAGGAGAAGCACAATACACTCAAGGGAAAGCAGGTGGAGAGCAACAAACTGCTGAAAAGCAAGGAAAGCAAGCAGAAGATGCTCACTGAGCTTTCGCAGAAAGAGTCCGACTTGAAAGTGAAACTCGAGAAACAGCAGCGCCAGGTTGAAGTCCTGAACAAGAAAATCGACGATATGATTGCAGCCGAGATAGCTAAGCAAGAAGCGCAGCGCAAAGCGAAGGCGAAAGCCGAGGCTGAACGCAAGGCCAAAGCAGCAGCAAGCAAGAAGCCGGCGACCGCTTCGTCAACCACGACAAAGCCTTCGTCGCCAACGACGCCTTCTTCGTCGTCCGCATCATCATCGTCCGCTTCGTCGGCGCCAGTGGCTAAGCCTACAGCACCAGCATCCGAGGGCAAGTCGCTCGTGTCAGGTGGCTTCGAGAGCAACCGAGGCCGTCTGCCTTGGCCGGTCAGGGGCATCGTCACTGGACATTTCGGACTGCACCCTCATCCGGTGCTCGACCACGTCCAGGTGAACAACAAAGGCATATACATACAGACAACAGCCAACTCTGATGCCAGCGCCGTTTACGACGGCGAGGTGACACAGGTGTTCGCCATACCGGGCAACAACAACGCCATAATCGTGAAGCACGGCATTTACAGAACCGTGTATGCCAACCTGACAGCCACTTATGTGAAAGTGGGCGACAAGGTGAAGGCTCGTCAGAAACTCGGACGTGTCTTCGTGGACCAGGAGGCGGACAAGACAGAATTGTATTTCATGCTGTATAAGGAATCTGTTTTGCAGAATCCTGAATTATGGCTTGCAAGATAAAAAGAGACAAGATGCTTAGAAAACTCGTATTCGCGACAAACAACAAGAATAAGATAAGAGAAGTGTCGGCTATCGTCGGACACAAATTCGAGATCGTGTGCCTTGATGAACTCGGTTGCCATGAGGACATAGCCGAGACTGGCACGACGCTCGAGGAGAACGCCCTCATAAAGGCGCGTTACATAAACCAGAAATACGGCGTTGACTGCTTCTCGGACGATACAGGGCTCGAGGTGGACGCGCTGAATGGCGAGCCGGGTGTTCACTCCGCACGTTACGCGGGCGAGGACAAGAACTCCGAGGCGAACATCGACAAACTGCTGGCTAACCTCGAAGGCAAGAGCAATCGTAATGCGCGATTCAGAACTGTCGTCGCCCTCATAATCGACGGCGAGGAGCATGTGTTCGAGGGCAAGGTGGAAGGTCGCATCACGGAGTCGCGCCACGGCAACGGCGGTTTCGGCTACGACCCTGTGTTCGTGCCGGAAGATAAGGACAAGACATTCGCCGAGTTGCCTGCGGAGGTTAAAAACTCCATAAGCCACCGAGGACGCGCCGTAAAGAAATTGTCTGACTATCTAAATGGTTTGTAATAAATGAACGGTCTCAGGAAAATATTGCTGCTTTGCGTTTCGTCTCTCGTCGCAGTCTGCTCCTTGGCGCAGGTGGAGGTGGGCGGATGGCGCGTGCATTCATCTTTCAGCAATGTGCAGAGCGTGGCGCAGTCGGCCGACAGGGTTTTCGGACTGAGCGACGGCTCGCTTTTCCTTTTCGACAAGAAAGACTATGAGGTGGAGACGCTGTCCAAGGTCGAAGGGCTCAACGGCGCGAATGTCGGTTTGATAACGTATGCGGAAAAGGCCAAGGCGCTTGTGATAGCATATACCGACGGAAACATCGACCTGCTCTATGACGACGGCAGCATAAAGAACGTTCCGGACATCAAGAACTCAAGCGTGAGCGCCGACAAGAACCCTTCGGAGCTCGTTTATGATTCATCTACAGGCAATGTCTATATCGCAGGCGAGATTGGCGTCATAGTCTTCAATCCGACCAAGAAGGAAATCTCTGACACTTATATAATGGGCGAGGGCGGCACGTATCTCTCGGTTTATTCAATAGCATTGACCCCCGATTCGATATACGCATTGACTCCGGACGGACTCAAGAGCGCTTCGAGAAGCGAGAAAATGCTGGTTAACAGCGCGATGTGGAAAACGACTGCGCTGGAGATCAGCGACGCTAAGCAAATTGAATATGTTGACGGCAAATTGTTTGTTCTTTCATCGTCCAATAAGCTGTATAGCAAGGAAATAGACAATGCGGCTTTGACTCTGCTGGATGACGATGTCCTTGGAATCTCGGTTTCGCCTGATGGCAATCTTATTGTCGGCAAGTCGAATTCAGTTGCCAAGATTTCTGTTGACGGCTCAGTGATTTCAAGCTACGATAATATCTACGGCAGGTATGCGCAGCAGGATGTCAAATCGTCCGAGCGCATCTGGGTGGCTGCAGGATGGCGTGGCGTGGTGGAGCTCAATAATTGGCAGTTGGCTCAGGAAATCAAGCCTTCTGGACCAGCCAACAGGGATGTCTTCTCACTCAAATATTCAGGCGGAAGAATCTTCGCCATGACCGGAAATCCAAGGTGCTACTCCGCGTCCGATGTCAGCAAGCCTGGCGCAGTCATGTTCTTCGAAAACGAAGAGTGGAGGGGCATAACAAGAAATGAGATTTACGGAGCGACAGGCAAGAATTTCCTTTCGCTCTGCTACATGTCAATAGACCCTAAGGACAAGACGCATTACTATGTGACATCGCTCCGTGACGGACTTTACGAGTTCAGGAACGACGCTTTCTATAAACGCTACGGCCCGAGCAACAGCACGCTGCAGGTGGCAAGCACAGTTAGTGAGGCCGACGATTACATAACCGTCTGCGGTGTGGCGCTGGATAATAACAACCGGCTCTGGATGATAAATGAGCTGTCGGCGGCATCGGTCAAGGTGATGCTTGAGGACGGCACATGGAAGCAGTTCTCATATTCGAGCATTACGAACCCTCCGTTTATGGACAAGGTCGTGGTCTTGTCCAATAATCAGAAATGGTTCGGGAAACCGCACCGTACATACAGCACAGGCGGACTTTTCATACTCGACGAGAACGGCAACACGTCCAGCGTGTCTGGACACAAGACAAAATTCATAAGCTCTGTTACCGACCAGGACGGCAACTTGAAGTCGTTAGGCTCGGTCTATGACATAACCGAAGACAGAAACGGCGATGTGTGGGTGGCTTGCGACAACGGCGTGTTTGTAATCAGCGGCGTGAAGGACATATTCACCAACGGCTACAAGGTGACACGTCCGAAGATTTCGCGCAACGACGGCACCAACTACGCCGACTATCTCTTGGACGGACAAATGGTGAGGGCAATAGCCGTGGACGGCGGCAACCGCAAATGGATAGGCACTAATGCCTCGGGCGTTTACCTGATGTCGGCCGACGGACTTACTCAGATTCAGCACTTCACCGAGGACAACAGCCCTCTGCTGAGCAACCAGATACTCTCCATCGTCGTGAATGACGAGACGGGCGAGGTGTTCATCGCCACAAGCGGAGGCCTCGTGTCATATCGTTCCGATGCGACAGAGAGCAACTCCGACCTTGACGACATAAAGGCATTCCCTAATCCGGTGCGTCCGAACTTCAACGGCGTGGTGACCATCACCGGACTTATGGACGGGGCAGTGGTGAAGATAACCGACGCGGCAGGCAACATCGTCTGCCAGACTGTGGCTAACGGCGGACAGGCGACATGGAACCTGCGCAATGTGGACGGCCGTAGCGTGGCGAGCGGTGTTTATGCGGTCATGGCTTCCGAGGCCAACGGCGGCAAAGCTCGCGGAGCAGGCAAAATATTGGTTATAAGATAAATAACGGACTAATTATATAAAGGAGAGAAAGACATGGCAAATGACGAAGAACTGTTGAACGGAGGAGCGCAGGAGAACGCTGCGGCTGCATACACAGACGAGAACATTGTCACACTCGAGGGACTGGAGCATGTGCGCTTGCGTCCAGGTATGTACATAGGTAAGCTGGGCGACGGCAACAGCGCCGACGACGGTATTTATGTGCTGCTCAAGGAGGTGATTGACAACTCAATAGACGAGTTCAGAATGCACTTCGGCTCGACAATAGACATAAAGCTCGACGAGCACACACTGACAGTGCGCGACTATGGCCGAGGCATACCGCAAGGCAAGATGGTGGCGGCAGTGTCGATAATGAACACCGGCGCGAAGTACGACACAAAGTCCTTCCAGAAGTCGGTCGGACTGAACGGTGTGGGTACAAAGGCGGTGAATGCGCTGTCGTCAACTTTCAGCGTGTGGTCGTTCCGCGACGGCAAGGTGAAACAGGCCGACTTCGAGGCTGGCAAACTCGTCAAGGAGCACGACTTGCAGCCGACGACCGAGCGCGACGGAACCATGGTGCGCTTCACCCCGGACGAGGCTGTGTTCGGACCGTACAGCTTCCACACCGACTACATCGAGACGATGCTGCGCAACTACACTTATCTGAACACCGGGCTGACACTCGTCTTCAACGGACAGAAATTCGTGTCGCGCAACGGACTGCTCGACCTGTTGCAGGAGCGTAACACAGCCGAGCCGCTCTACCCGATAGTCCATCTCAAAGGCGACGACATAGAGATAGCCTTCACGCACACCGACCAGTATGGCGAGGACTACTATTCATTCGTCAACGGACAGTACACGACACAGGGCGGTACGCACCAGAGCGCGCTGCGTGAGCATCTTTCGCGCGCCATAAAGGACTTCTATCAGAAGAACTTCGAGTTGTCCGACATCCGCAGCGGCATCGTGGCGACCATCGCCATCAACGTCATCGAGCCTACGTTCGAGAGCCAGACCAAGGTGAAGCTGGGCTCGGCAAACATGGCGCCGGACAAGGACAGCGAGGGCAACCCTTACGACTTGAGCGGCGTGAGCGTTAACAAGTTCGTGGGCGATTTCATAAAGAAAGAGGTTGACGATTTCCTGCATAAGAACCAGGAGATAGCCGACACAATGCTCCACAAGATACAGGAGAGCGAGAAGGAGCGAAAGGCGATAGCCGGAGTGACTAAGCTCGCGCGCGAAAAGGCCAAGAAGGCAAACCTGCATAACCGCAAGCTGCGCGACTGCCGCTACCACTTCAACGATACACGCGTGAAGGACGAGGCGAAGAATGAGCTGATGGAGAACAGCTCGATTTTCATCACCGAGGGAGACTCTGCGAGCGGCAGCTTGACCAAGTGCCGCAACGTGGACGTGCAAGCCGTGTTCAGCCTGCGAGGAAAACCGCTCAACAGCTGGGGACTTTCCAAGAAAGTGGTTTACGAGAACGAGGAGTTCAACCTGCTGCAGGCGGCGCTTAACATTGAGGACGGACTCGACGGACTGCGTTATAACAAAGTGATAATCGCCACCGATGCCGATGTCGATGGCATGCACATACGTCTGCTTATGCTCACTTTCTTCCTGCAGTTCTATCCGGAACTTGTGAAGAGAGGCCACGTTTATATACTCGAGACGCCGCTGTTCCGTGTGCGCAAGACTGGCAAAAACGGAGCCGACGACCGCTACTGCTACTCCGAGGACGAGAGACTCGAAGCCATCGAGGCGCTGAAGCCGAACCCTGAGATAACGCGATTCAAAGGTCTCGGAGAAATATCGCCCGATGAGTTCAAGGGCTTCATAGGCGACAAGATACGACTTGACCAAGTGAAGATGGCGAAGGGCGACCTCATTGGCGATGTCCTTGAGTTCTACATGGGCAAGAACACGCCGAGCCGTCAGGACTTCATAATAGACAATCTGGTTGTCCAGGAGGACATGCTTTGATAAAAAATCCCGAACGCAAGTTCGGGATTTTTTTTATCACTCTCTCATCAAGATATATTGCCCCTTTAGGAGTTGCATAACCATAAACCTCACCGTTTTTGGTTTTGAAGTATTCTGTGCGGTCTGTAATCTTAATGTCGTCAGCGTTAAATATCACACGGCATTCACCAAGACTTTCGTCGTAATAACGGAACCCGGTGATTCCTGCGGCATTAAGAATGTCATTCGCCGCCATCATCGAGCCTGTGATTCTAGCCAATTCGCTCTGAATCGACATGCCATTAATTGAGCCAGATAAGGAGTCTTCTACGTTTGTAAACGTATGTAACGCGTTATTAACCCTATCTAAAACGCTTTGATCCACAGCTGTGGTTGGCGGTATGTAGTTTGTACCATTATCATCTGGGATATCCACTTCATATAAGTATCTTGGTTTGTGGCCAAGGCGGATGTCGCTCTTGTTTTTTAAGAGAAAATCAAGAAGTGCATTTACTTCGCTTTTAGAAACCTTGCCGTACCTGTTGCGCTTCAATTCCCAATATCGCTTATTAAATATTGAGGCGTTGGTGTATGCCGACATTCCATTGATTATTTCATCGAGATTTTCATCATAATGGCTGAGGAGGAACATATTGTAGGCGCCACGCGCCTCTCTAGGTAAGACGTTAAAAAGCTCTTCGTCGCCTAACATCCAAATATCATCACCTGGATTAGCATAAGATTTTTCTATAGCGCCGCGATCCGCTGCAACGTATGTACCAAATCCAAATATTTTTGAGTGAAGTATATATGGGTCAAATTTATCAAACTTAGCTCGACTTCCATGATATGCGATAAAGAATTCTGGGGTGTTGGGGTTATTGCGGTTAACCCTCATATACCTCGGCC
>CAMHCZ010000046.1 GCA_946183755.1 uncultured bacterium
CCATACGTCCGCGTGGCGTGCGCTTGATGAAGCCCTCCATGATGAGGAAGGGTTCGTAGACTTCCTCCAGCGTGCCAGTGTCCTCGCCGATGGCCGTGGCAATGGTGCTCAGGCCCACAGGCCCACCGCGGAACTTGTCGATGATCGTGAGCAGGATCTTGTTGTCTATCTCGTCCAGACCATACTGGTCGATGTTCAAGGCCGTGAGCGACATCCGCGTGATGTCGGTATCAATGCGTCCGGTGCCTTTCACCTGGGCGAAGTCGCGCACACGTCTGAGCAGCGCATTGGCGATACGTGGCGTGCCACGCGACCGTCGGGCTATCTCCATGGCGGCATCGTCGCTGATGGGAATCTGCAGGATCTGCGCACTGCGGCGAATGATCTTCGCCAAGGTCTCTGGCTCGTAATACTCCAGGTGCAGGTTGATGCCGAATCGAGCACGGAGCGGTGCCGTCAGCAGGCCGCTGCGCGTGGTGGCTCCCACCAGTGTAAAGGGGTTCAGGTCAATCTGTATGGAACGTGCCGACGGCCCCTTGTCGATCATGATGTCGATACGGTAGTCCTCCATCGCCGAGTAGAGATATTCCTCCACGACAGGCGACAGACGGTGTATCTCGTCGATGAAAAGCACGTCGTTAGGCTCGAGCGACGTCAGTATGCCGGCCAGGTCGCCAGGCTTGTCGAGCACTGGTCCGGACGTTATCTTGAATCCGACGCCCAGCTCATTGGCTATGATGTTGGACAATGTTGTCTTGCCCAGTCCCGGAGGGCCGTGCAGCAGCACATGGTCCAGCGGCTCGGAGCGCAGTTTTGTGGCGTTCACGAAGATTCGCAGGTTCTCGACTATCTTCGCCTGACCGTTGAAGTCGTCGAAAGTCAGCGGGCGCAGAGCGTTTTCAAATTCCGTCTCTGGCTGCTGGTGGCGTATGTTGAATTCTTCTTTCTCTTCCATAGGGGGTTACTTCTCGCTTGTTAACTCGTGGAAGATCTCTTCCATGTTTCTTGTGCGCTGATAAAGTGAGATGAGCACCGCGGAATTGTCCACGCATGCTTTGAAGATTTCCGGTCTTATGTCTGTCGTGGCGGTGATGTCGTATTCGTTCGCCCCGGTCTTCTGCACCGACACCACTCCGCCTATTTTCTCGAGGAACGAAGCGTCGCAGTCCTGCATGAACTCGGCATGTATCTGGACGTTTTTCTTGGAGTCGGTCATCACTATCTCTGCCTCGCTCTCGTCCACTACGATTTTGCCTTGGTTTATGATTATCACACGGTCGCAGATGGCGTTCACCTCCTGCATTATGTGCGTTGACAGCATTACGGCTTTGCTTTTGCCTATCTCGGAAATCAGGTTTCTGACTTCCACCAGCTGGTTAGGGTCAAGTCCGGTTGTCGGTTCGTCCAGAATCAGGACTTTCGGGTCATGTATCAGTGCCTGCGCGAGTCCGACTCTCTGGCGGTAGCCCTTGCTCAGCTGGCCTATCTTTTTCCTGTATTCTTTGGTCAGTCCGACCTCTTCTATCAGCTCGTCTATTCTGCTTTTTACTTTCTGCTTAGACAGTCCGTACGCTCTGCCGGCGAACTCGAGATATTCCCTCACATACATGTCTATGTACAGTGGATTGTGCTCTGGCAGGTATCCGATTAGCATTTTTGTCTCGGTCGGGTGCTTCGCCACTTCGATGTCGCATACTTTCACCGAGCCGTCGTCGTATGGCAGGTATCCGGTTATGCACTTCATTGTGGTGGATTTTCCGGCTCCGTTTGGACCAATGAATCCGACGATTTCTCCTTGGTTTATGTCGAACGAGATGTTCTTCAGGACTTGTTGTTGTCCATATCTTTTGGAAAGATTTGAGATGCTGATGGACATAGTGTCAATGTTTGGTCTTTGTTTAGGGGATGAATATCAGCTTTGGCTTTTATGCTTGTTCTTTATGAGCATCTTAGCCTCTGTCCTGGACGGAGCACGGTTCTTCTTGTTATTCTGTTGAGCTTGCAGATTTTCTGTATCGTGGTTCCGTTGCGTGCTGCTATGCTCGACAGTGTGTCGCCGTGTCTGACCTTGTAGTACTTGGTTCTGCCGCCTCCTCTGCTGCTCGATGAACTTGCTGACTGTACAGGTCTCTCTGAATTGTAGTCGAAAGCGGCGCTCTTCACGAGGAAGTAGTTCTCGGCTCTTATCGTGTTCGTCTCGAAGTCTATGATTTTCTCTGGGTTGATTGGGTTGCCCAGGAAACGTGTCTCGAAGTGCAGGTGTGGTCCGGTGCTTCGGCCGGTGCTTCCTCCCAGACCGATGGTCTGTCCTGCCACAACGCTTTGACCTTCGAAAACCTTGATTTCTGAAAGGTGTCCGTACACCGTCTCCAGTCCGTTAGGGTGGCGTATCACGACGTAGTATCCGTATCCTCCGCGGTCAAATCTCGTTATTCTCACTTTGCCGCTGAACGCCGCTCCGACAGGGTCGCCGGTCTTCAGTCCTATGTCTATGCCGTAGTGCATGCGGTGCCAGCGTGGTCCGAACTTCGATGTCGTGTATCCAATCACCGGCGCCACGAATCCCTTGCATGAAATAACGACAGAGTCTGGCACTTCCTTGATTGGAGTTCTGAAGGCGTTCACGCCGCTTGTTCCCCATACGCCTCCGTAGATATCGTCGGCTGGGACGTCGTCGGTCCATTCTGTGTCATCGTCACCGTAAGAGTCCTTTCTGCTGTAGTTGTTCTCGTCTATGTCCACATAGTGAGCTATCACAGAGTCAAGCAGATGCGACTGGTGCTTGTAGTAGTTGGACGAGTTGTTGGCGTATTTATATTTAGGCTTGTAATAGTTGCTTTTCTGTGCGGAAATTTGAGTGACCGCAAAGAGAAGAACGGTGATGATTGTAACCAGTTTTTGCATAGTCGTGAAGTTAGGTGTATATCTGCAATCGTGTTTCGCTATGCAGACATTTTCAAAGATGCCTAAAATTGAATGAAAAAACAAGAAAAAATGCTCTGTTTAACTAATTTTGCTCCAATCTATTATGTTTTTTGATTTTTTGTGAAGCTGTATTAGTAGTATTTCATTCAGTTTATTGCTTAGTGCAGGGTCGTTTTTCAGGATTTTCTCGGCAGTGTCGCGTGCCAGCATGAGTATCTCTCCGTCCTTCGCTAAGTCCGCGATTTTCAGGTCAAAAGGCAGTCCGCTCTGCGCTGTGCCTTCTATGTCGCCTGGTCCGCGGAGCCTCATGTCGGCTTCGGCTATCTCGAACCCGTCGTTCGTGCCAACCATTGTTTCTATCCTTTTCCTGGTGTCGTTCGACAGCTTGTATGGTGTCAGCAGTATGCAGAACGACTGTTCCGCGCCTCTGCCCACACGGCCTCTGAGCTGGTGCAGCTGCGAAAGCCCGAATCTGTTGGCGCTTTCTATCACCATGACGGATGCGTTAGGCACATCGACGCCCACCTCGATGACAGTTGTGGCGACCATTATTTGCGTCTCGTTCGTGGCGAATTTCCTCATTTCAGCGTCTTTTTCCGACGGCTTCATTCGTCCGTGCACCATACTCACTTTGAATTGCGGCAGATGTGTGGCTATGTATTCGTAGCCCTGTTCGGCGGCTATCATGTCGCTTTTCTCCGATTCCTCGATGAGCGGATAGACCACGTACGCTTGGTGTCCGGCGTCTATCTGCTTCTTGATGAATCTCAGCAGGTCGTCGCGCTTGTCTTCGTAGTAATGATACGTTTTTATCGGCTTTCTTCCTGGCGGCAGCTCGTCTATCACCGACACGTCAAGGTCGCCGTACAGAGTCATGGCGAGTGTTCTTGGTATAGGAGTCGCCGTCATGACTAAAATGTGCGGTGGATTGGCGTTTTTGCTCCACAGTTTTGCCCTTTGCGCCACTCCGAATCGGTGCTGCTCGTCTATTACGACAAGGCCGAGATTCGAGAATTGCACAACATCCTCGAGCAATGCGTGCGTTCCTATCAGGATGTTCAGCGAGCCGTCGAGCAAGGACTCATGTATGATTTTCCTTTCTGATTTCTTTGTCGAGCCAGTGAGCAGAGCGACATTTACTCCCATTTCACCGAGCATTTTCCTTATGTTGTTGTAATGCTGTGTGGCGAGAATTTCGGTCGGGGCCATGAAGCACGCCTGGTATCCGTTGTCTATCGCCATAAGCATCGAAAGCAGCGCCACGAGCGTCTTTCCGCTTCCCACGTCGCCTTGCAGGAGCCGGTTCATCTGCTTTCCGCTTCCCACGTCGGCGCGTATTTCCTTTAGCACTCGTTTTTGTGCGTTTGTCAGTTCAAAAGGCAGCCGCTCTTTGTAGAATTCGTTGAAGTTGTCGCCTATGTGGTTGAATAGCAGTCCTTGCGATTTATTGCTGTTGAACTTTGATTGCTTGAGCAGAGACAGCTGTATGTAGAACAGTTCTTCGAACTTCAGTCGTGCCTGGGCCTTTTGCAGCGATTCCAGATTTTCCGGGAAGTGTATGTTCCTTATGGCTCTGTTCAGCGGCATCAGTCCGAGCGGCTCGGTGATGTATTGCGGCAGCGTTTCTTTTATGGGGTTGTTCAGCGATGCGAGGGCGTTGTAGATGATTTTCCTGATGTTGGCTGACGTCATGTACGACTTCTTCATCTTGATGGTCGTGTTGTAAACAGCCTGCCATCCGACGCATTTCCTTACGTTGTTCGGCGTATATTCCTCGAGTTCGGGGTGGGCTATGCTGAAACGTCCGTTGAAGAAGTTAGGCTTTCCGAAAACGATGTATTCTTTCGATGGATTCAGCTGTGTCGCGACATACTGCAGCCCTTTGAACCAAACCAGCTCCATTTCCCCGGTTTCATCGTAGAAAATGCAGCCGAGTCTGGCGTTTTTGCCGTTGCCCTCTTTTCTTATGTTCTTGATTTTGCCGTGCAGTTGTATGTACGACGAGTCGCCGGTGATTTCCCTTACGCTGTAGAATCGTGAGCGGTCGATGTATTTGTACGGGAAGTAATAGAGCAAGTCTTCTACAGTGCTGATGCCGGCTTCTGAGGCTAACACCTCAGCGCGCTTTGGTCCGAGACCGTACATGCTTGATATGTATGAAGACAGTTCCATTCTGACCGGCTTTTTATATTCTGCCCATTGACTTCACGGTGCCGTTCTCCAGCTCTATCCTGTGTGTTATGCACGACGGAATCTCATCGGGCGAGTGCGACACGTATATCAGTGTGCTGTTGATTTTTGTGCATATCGCGTCAAGCAGCCTTATGAATCGTTGCGACTGCTCGTAGTCGATGCCTTGGCAAGGTTCGTCCAATATGAGCAGTGGCGGGTTCTTTATGAGTGAGCGCACGAGCAGCACCATTCTTTGCTCGCCTTGAGAAATCTCGGTGAAATTCTTGTCTTTCAAATAGTCAAGATGCAGCTCTTTCAACCATTTCATCGAGATATTCTCCTGCCAGTTCGTGACGCTGCTTGTGAATCCGATTTCGTCGTTGAATCCCGAGACAATGACATCAAGGCAAGGCATATCGGACACGACGGTGTTCGATGAAGACGACAGCTTTGTCTGCTTCAGGAAGTATAGATGTAGTTCCGGCGACACGAATCCTATCTTTTTCTTGATGTCCCAGATGCTCTCTCCGCTGCCTCTTTTCCTGTCGAACAGCGAAATGTCGTTTGTGTATGCCTGCGGATTGTCTGCCGTTATCAGACTGAGAAGCGTCGATTTGCCTGAACCGTTATGCCCGGCGAGGAGCCACCTTTCGTGGTCACGCACTTCCCAGTTGATGCCGCTGAGCAATGTCTCTCCTTGCATAGTCACATGCACATCGTTCATTTTCACGATGAATTCGTATTCTGGGCGGTTTATTGGGAGCGGCAAGTCTATGTCGTCGAACGAAGGCAGTTCCGCTTCCTTTGGCTTTGTGTTTTCGACGTAGTCTTCAGTTTTCATCGTGCCTTTTATGCCTCCCTTGTCCAGCAGAACGACTTTGTCCGAGAAGTCGGGCACTTCCTTTGCTCCGCATATCAGAAATACGGTTTTCCCGCTTTCCTTCAGTGTCTTCAGAGCTTTTCGGAGAATCTCGCGTGTGGCGGTGTCAAGACCGAGGAACGGCTGGTCGAACACATACATGTCGGAATCCTCAAGCAGTGCTAATGCTATTTGCGTTCGTTTCCTCTCTCCGTTGCTTAACTGCATCAGATTCCTTTCTAGCAAAGGATTGATGTTCATCTCTTCGAAAACGTCTTCTTTGTTTTTCCTGCTTTCCGTGTTTGCCAGGATCTTGTCAATCCACTTTCCTACAATCGGAATTTCCTCGATTTCTTCGGAATATTCATAGCGCTGTCCGTAATATGTCAGACTCATGCCTGTCATCGAGAAGAAATTGTCTTGCTGCGACACGAATGCCCTTTTCAGCGACTGTCTTACGTATATCTCGCCGTCATAAGCGTCAATATCGCCGGAAACCAATTGCCCAAGAGTCGTCTTACCGCTTCCTGCCGACCCCACAAGCGCCACAAGCTCACCTTGAGCGAACTCTATGCTTATGCCGCTCAATATGGTGTTCAATTCTTTTCTGACAACGGCGTCTTTTGCCGAAAACACAATGCTTTTAGACATCTCTATTTTTATTTAATAAGTCCGATGAAATCAAGGAACATAAGCGATATGAAGATCGGAGAAACATATCGTATGAGGAATCTTATCACCGCATAACTCCAGCTCTTCTTTTCGTTGTTGTTTGTCAGTTGGCTGTACAGTATTCGCTCGGGCATTATTCTTCCTGCGAATATCACGATGAGCAGTCCGCCGATTGGCAGCATGTAGTTGGACGACACATAGTCAAAGATGTCGAACAAGGAATGGCCGTTGAAGACAAATATGTCCATGTCCGATTGCGACAAGGCGCACATGCTTCCGGTTATGCCCATTGTCAAGAGCAGCCATATTGCGGCCTTCCATCGTTTTATCTTCAGCTCTTCCGACACGAACGCCGTCACCACCTCGAGCAGCGACACTTGCGATGTGATGGCTGCCAGGAATACGAAAAGGAAGAATATGATTGACAAGAATTGTCCTCCTATTATTTGCTGGAAGATATTCGGCATCGTGAGGAACAGCAAGTGCGGTCCGCTCGATGGGTCTATACCAAACGAGAATACTGCCGGGAATATCGCGAGACCGGACAGAAGGGCGATGGACGAGTCGAACACCATAACACGCAGAGCAGTGGATGGCAGATGCTCCTTCTCTTGTATGTACGATGCGTATGTCAGCATCGCTCCCATGCCAAGAGACAGAGAGAAGAACGACTGTCCTACGGCGGCAAGCAGCGTCTTGAAGGTGATTTTGCTGAAGTCTGGATGCAAAAGGAAGTCTATACCGGCTTGCGAGTTAGGCAGGAAGAATATGGAATTTATGACCAGAATGATGAGGATTAAAACAAGCGTAGGCATCATTATCTTGTTCATCTTCTCTATGCCCTTGCTTACGCCGAGTATGATTATTGTCGTGGCAAGAACAAGCGATACAAGCGCCCAAAGCACAGGCCCGGTTCCGTCGGCTATGTAAGCGTTGAACTCTTCGGTCATTCTCTCTGGAGAAATGCCTGAGAATTCGTTCATGACGGACTTTTTGAGGAACTCCAGCGACCATCCGCCCACGACCATGTAGAAAGAGTCGATGACATAGGCTGTCGCCACGCCAAGCATGCCGGTCAAAAACCATGGGCCGCCGGAAATCTGTTTGAACGAGCGCATCGCATTGCACCTCTGGCTGCGTCCGATAGAGAATTCGGCGAGCATCACTGGCAACGACACCAGCAGGCTGACGAACAGATAAACGATGAGGAAAGCGAAGCCTCCGTTTTCACCTGCGAGATACGGGAATCTCCAGATATTGCCGAGCCCGACGACCGAGCCAGCCACGGCGGCGAATGTTCCTATGCTTGATTTAAATGTTCCTTGTGCCATCTTCCTCCTCGTTTATTCGTATCTTTTCACTATGACCGAAGCTATTTCCAGATCCTTTGGCGATGTGATTTTTATGTTGTCCGGGTCGCCGCCGACAAGACTGATTTTTCCGCCTGCGTATTCAAAAACAGAAGCGTCGTCGGTGAAAGACGATTGGGTTTCTTCATCGGATGCCGCTGCTTTGAGAAAGGCATCTTTGATAAGGTTTGTCCTGAACACTTGCGGTGTCTGGACGAGACGAAATACGGAGCGGTCTTCGGCGTGTGAGTCGCCGTTCTCGTCCACGGAGCGGATGCTGTCGATGAGCGGAATGACAGGAATCGCAGAGCCTTCGGCCTCGGCAGTCTCGTATGCGCTCTTCAGCACATTGTCGCTTATGAATGGACGAACACCGTCATGAATCGCGACGACAGAGTCGCTCTCCACCATTCTAAGGCCGTTGTTTACACTGAAGAATCTTGTCGGACCTCCTTCTGTGACAGCGTGTTCTGTTATGAATCCGTGCTTGCTGCACAATTCCTCCCAGTATCCGATCTGCTCCTTTGGCAGTACGACGATTATGCTGATCGATGGGTCGAAAGACTTCAGCCTGTTTATAGTCCGCATTAATATGGGCGTGCCATTAAGACACAAAAATTGTTTAGGGATTAAATTATTCATTCTTAAACCCTTACCTCCAGCGACTACAACAGCGAATCGTTTCATTTTACCTTCAAAAAGGCGTTATTACTCATTATATGTATGACAAAGATAAAAATAAATGATAACTTTGTGGCACAAAATCAACACATTAGGTACATTGATGCTTAATAAAAGGCTAAAAATCATATTCGTAGCAACGCTTTCTGTCATGGCGGCTTCTTCTACGGCGCAAATGCTTAAGGATGACGCAGAGCCTAAGGTTCCGGCAGAAAGACAATTCCTGGAAGCGCTTAGAGACTCATCGGACAAGACGAAGGGTGTGGTCATACTGAACATGGACCCAAGGCTCGAGAAGCTGATGGAGCAGAAGCACAAGGTGGCGTCGGAAAGAAGCAGCGCGGCAGGAATGGGCGTGGGCAACAGGTCGGTGCAGGGCTATAGAGTGCAGGTGTTCTCAAGCAACCAGCGCACGGCCAAGACAGACGCGCAGAACGTGGTTCAGCAAATCAGGTCGAAGGCGCCTAAACTTCCGGTATATGTCAGCTACCAGTCTCCATTCTGGAAGGTGAGAGTCGGCAATTGCGAGACCACAACTGAGGCGCAGCAGCTGAGAAATGACATGAAGGGGCTTTTCCCTGAACTCGCGAGCGAGATATACATCGTGAAGGGAAAGGTAAACGTAGAATAAATCAAATAACCAAGATAAAAATGACAAACTTGACTTCCTCTGAACCGATAGGCGAGAGAACGGAGAAATTGGCGGTTCACTACAAGGAAATTATAAAACTGCTGGGTGAGGATGTTGACCGCGAAGGACTTGTGAAAACACCCATAAGAGTGTCTAAGGCGATGGAGTTCTTCACCGCTGGCTACGAGATAGACCCGCATGAGATAATAAACGGCGCGATGTTCAAGGAGGACTACAGCCAGATGGTGATAGTGAAGGACATCGACTTCTTCTCTTTGTGCGAGCATCACATGCTGCCTTTCTACGGCAAGGCGCACGTGGCGTACATCCCTAACGGATATATAACAGGCTTGAGCAAGATAGCCAGAGTGGTGGAGGTGTTCGCTAGAAGACTGCAGGTGCAGGAGCGTCTGACAACACAGATAAAGGAGTGCATCCAGGAGACTCTGAATCCGCTCGGTGTCATGGTCGTTATCGAAGCCAAGCACATGTGCATGCAGATGAGAGGCGTGGAGAAACAGAACTCAATAACAACGACATCTGACTTCACCGGCGCTTTCGAGAGAGTGCAGACGAGAGAGGAGTTCATGAATCTGCTGAAGACTAAGGCATAAAAAAGGAGTTGTTTTTTCGGTCTTTGGCATAACAATTGTATCTTAGCCGAGAGTTAATCAATAGATATTAATCCTTAAAACTATAATTATGAAAACATTGAGATTGATTTTAGTAGGCATGCTCGTGTCATTCGGCGCAAGCGTGATGTCGCAGAACCTTATATTGAGCGAGGATTTCCAGAGCTTCAAGGAGCAGGGACTGCGTGCCGGCAGCGACACTCTCGCATGCGGCAAGAAGAAGGTGGATTCTAAGGCCAACTTCAAAGTGAGCAAGGTTTATGGCGGCGTGAAGGTGAACTACGAGTTCCTCAAGTCAGCTGTTCAGCCACAGTGCGCAGCCAAGAAGTCGCCAGCTCAGGTGACTCCAGGATTGGTTGAGATAACTAAGAAGGAGGACGCTTCTATGGTAATCGGAACATTCGACTATGTGTCTAAGATAGAAGTTGGCGCTTCTGCAACAGGCGATGTCAGAGGTTTCGCTCTTTACAAGTCAGTTGATGGCGGTGCTTGGGTCAAGGTAGGCGAGTACATCGGCTCAAAGGCTGAGGGCGCTGACGCTCAGTACGGATTCAACAGCACAATCAACATCAACGAGAAGAACGTCAAGCTGAAGTTCGGTCCTACTGTTTGCGGCAAGGACGAGCCAGCTCTCCAGACTTTCCGTATCCACGATGTCAAGGTTTACGGTAAATAAGCAAGCCTGATTTTAACACATTGGAAGCCCGACCGAAGAAATAGGCCGGGCTTTCACATAAAAACACAAACGCATGAACAGAAGAATAATAATGTCTATGGCGGTCTGCTTGTCTATGGCGATGCAGGCTGGCGCTGTTGATGTCAGCAGCAAGGCGAAGGAAGTTACAGTGTTCACAAGCGGCGCTCAGGTGACGAGAACTGCGACTGCCCAAGTGGCGGCAGGGCAGAGCGAAGTAAGAATCATGGGCTTGTCGCCTTACATTGACTCAAAGAGTGTGCAAGTGAAGGCAAAAGGCTCAGGACTTACGATAATGTCAGTCAGCCAGCAGAAGAACTATGTGGAGAAATCGCAGACCGACAAGGAGGTTGAGGCGCTGAAGAAGCAGAAGGACGACATCTCTACTAAGATAAGCATAGAAAGGACAAACAACGAAGTGGCTGACGCCGAGTTGTCGTTCATTCAGGCGAATCAGACTATCACTGGCGCAGACCAGTCTCTGTCTATCGCTACGCTCAAGCAGACCAACGACTACTACAGAGAGAGAATCAAGACGCTTAAGCTTCAGAAAATAGACACAGACAAGAAAATAGCTGAGCTGGAGAAGCAAAAGGCTGCCATAGAGAAGCAGATAAATGAGCTGAACGGCAGGAAGAACGATGAGGCTACAGGCATGATCGTCGTGAAACTGAACGCTGCCGCAGCGACAAACTGCTCTTTCGAAATCTCTTATGTGGTGAGAAACGCAAGCTGGACACCGGCATACGACATCAGAGTGAACAACGTGGACGAGCCTGTGCAGCTTGTCTATAAAGCAGACATAAGACAGAACACAAAAGAGAAGTGGGACAACGTGAAGCTCACTCTTTCCACAGCCAATCCTAACGCGAGCGGAGAGGCCCCTGTGCTCAGCTCTTACATACTGAAGGATAGACAGCTGGTTTTCGGCGCGGCAAAAAGATCGTACAAGCCTATGATGATGGCCAAGGCAGTCTCTAACGAGGCTATGATGGACGCTGCCATGCCTATGGAATTGGAGGAAGATGCAGCCGCTCCGCAAGTCGTGCAGTCGGACAACATGACGACAAAAGAGTACAAGCCTATAAGTGGCCCCATCGTGATTGGCGAATACAACTGGTTCGGCACTGACTGCAAGGTGATGCATAGTGTCGTCACCCCCGAGCGTTGTATCT
>CAMHCZ010000047.1 GCA_946183755.1 uncultured bacterium
ATTCGCATCCTCACGCTTTTCTCTTATCACTTCGTCCTTTTCGTTAAGGAGTTGTATTATAGGGTTTTGACCGCTGTTTTTTGTTGTTACTTTTAAGTTCGCGTACTTGTCGCTTCCTATGATTTTGAATTCTTTCTTGAATTCCTTGTTGGTTACTCCGCCTAATCCCGATGCCGCGCCGGAATCTACTTTTAGCGTGTACTTCAATTCCTCGTTCCACTCGACTTTGTACTCATATCCGGCGATGTATCCGCTGTTTGTGTTTGTTGTGGAGTCGATTTCAGTAACAGTGTACTGTGTCAGAGGGACTTGTGTCCATGTCGTGTCTTCTGCGGAATACAGTCTGATTTTGGATGTGTCGATTTCTGAGACAGGACGGTCGAATGCCACTTTCAGCGTCGCATAGAACGGCACGTTGTCTTCCACCTTGGCGATGCCGAGAGTCTGCTGCTTGCCTTTTTTCAGCTTCTGCAGCATTTTCTTGCTGAAGACTGCTTTTATGGTGTCGGTCTTGTCGGTCGGCTTGTCTAATGAATCGAGCGTTTCGTATTTTACTTCGAGTTTTATCGTGTCGGCCGCTGCCATCACGGAGTCCTTTATCCATATTGTTATGGAGTCGTTCTTCTTGGAGTAGCGTTGCAGTATGTCGCTGCCGTTGAGGCATTTTATCTCAGGGCGTTTGCGTGCGTTCTCGTTCTGCATGTACAGGTCTATCCTGAAAGGGCTCTTTCTCTCTGTCTTTTTCACTTTCTGCGGCGTTGTCGGCTTGGCGGAAGCGAGCAGCAGCACATCGTCTGGCGTGTAGTGCTGCACGATTGAGTATACCACGGTGTCCTTGTATCGGAGCGAGTCCGGTATTTCTGCGAGTTTCTTTTTCTTCTTTTTCGAGTTGGCGTCTGCTTTCGCCAGGTCTATTCTTATTGTGTCACGTCGCTCAATGCTTTCCACAGCAGTTTTCACGCTGTTGTCTATGAATCCGAAGCACTCGCCTTTTGTCAGCGTGTAGTCGGAGTTCTTGTCCTCCAGGGCGTATATGTCGTACGTTCCGTCCTTTATGTTCTTTATGGTGAAATGTCCTGTGCTGTCGGTCTTTGTTATGCGCAGAGGCATTTGATAGAGCGGTCCGGTGGAGTCGCCTTTCAGGTTTGTCTCGTATATGCCGACTTGCACTCCAGACAGCGGGTTCAGGTTCATGGCGTTGAGCACTCTGCCGCTTATCTGCATTGTGTCAATCTCATTGCCGGTGGAGAACGCGTATGTGAATCCGTCCAGCACATTGCCCTCGTTCAGGTCGCGTAGCGCGTCGGTGAAGTCGATGGTGTATGTCGTGTTCGGTATCAGCGAGTCGGCGAATTCTATCGTGACTTTTTTGCCGTTTGCCTGTATTGTGGCAGGAATCTTCTGTGGAGGCGACACTATCACTTTCTGTTGCGCGCTTTTCACCTCGACGAATTCGTTGAACTGCAGTTCTATCTTCTTCTTGCTTACGTTTGTGGCATTGTTCTCGGGGTTCATGCTCGCGGCTTTAGGCGGCGTCAGGTCTTTGGGTCCGCCTTGTGGTCCTCCGCCTCTGTTTGCGCATCCTGCTAAAATCGCAAGTCCTGCCAATGCTATGAGTTTGTTTCTGAATTTCATCAATCAGTGCCTTTGTTTTCTACTAAGGTGGTTGCAAAATGCAATCTACAAAGATATGAAAAATGTCTAAGTGGCGTAATTGGCTGACGAAAAGGGAAGTGAATAAAGCAGAATTTACTATATTTGCTCCATATACACTTAAAAACAATTCATTTTTACAATTTATGAGCTTTTCTGCAGACAGCAACGTGATTTTCAATCGTTGCATAGCCGATTATCATGTTAACGACAATGTTGATACTCCTATCAACAATCCATATGAGCCTTCTACAATAGAGGGCATTCTTTATGTGAAGAACTGGATTGACACAGTTCAGTGGCATCTCGAGGACATTATCCGCAATCCGCAGATAGACCCTGTCGAGGCGCTTGCGATTAAGCGCAGAATCGACAAGTCCAACCAGGACCGTACCGACCTCGTGGAGGCGATAGACAGTTACTTCCTTGAGAAATACAAGGGCGTGAAGGCGCTTCCGGACGCTACAATCAACACAGAGTCTCCAGCATGGGCAATAGACCGTCTGTCGATTCTCGCGCTTAAGATTTACCACATGAACGCCGAGGTCGAGAGAACCGACGCGTCGGCAGAGCACCTGCAGAAGTGCAAGGCTAAGCTCGATGTGCTGACCGAGCAGCAGAAGGACCTCTCTTCGGCGATAGACCAGCTGCTGGCTGACATCGAGAGCGGACGCAAATACATGAAGGTTTACCGCCAGATGAAGATGTACAACGACCCTGCTCTGAACCCAGTACTTTACGGCAACAAGAAGTAATCTTTAAAAAACATACAGCTTTGTATTATCCAGATTCAGAAACCAAGACGATATTGGTTATCAGGCTCTCTGCCATGGGCGATGTCGCAATGACAGTCCCAGTGCTGCATTCATTGCGCAAGGCGTATCCCGACACAAGTGTGGTGGTGCTTACCACATACGGATACGACCCGATGTTCGACAACCTTCCTGGCGTGCACATGGTGCACTTCGACCGTCACGGCAAGGACAAAGGTCTTAAAGGCGTGTTCAGAGTTTGGTGGAAACTTCAGAAGCATTATCACTTCGATGCGATTGCTGATTTGCACAATGTGCTGCGCTCAAGGCTTCTGACGTTTCTTCTGCGATTCTCTTTCCGCAGAGTCCCTATTGTTCACATAAACAAGGAGAGGAGCCTGAAAAAGAAGCTTACCAAAGTCGGCTACAAGAGCTATGGCGAGCATCTCAAGTCTTCATTCGAACGTTATAGCGATGTTTTCAGCAAACTGGGATATAAGTTCAAGATGGACTTTGACACGATCTTTTGGAGACAAGTGCCTGAGATTCCTGAGGATATGATTGAGACTTTCGGGAACAAAGATGGCCAGCCGTGGGTCGGAGTGGCTCCTTTTGCTGGACATCGTTCGAAAGTTTATCCGATGAAGAAGATGGAGCAAGTGGTCAAGCAGCTTTCGGAGCGCGGAGTCAAAGTGTTCCTTTTCGGGCATGGTAGATTGGAGAAAGGCGTTTTGTTTTCATGGCAGAAGAAATACAATGACGTTTTCGCAATGCCTCCGGAGACATATTTGCCACAGGAACTTATCCTCATGGCGCATCTTGACGTGATGGTGTCTATGGACTCGGCCAATATGCACATGGCTTCAATGGTGGCGACTCCGGTCGTGTCGGTATGGGGCGCGACTCATCCATGCGCAGGATTCATGGGATGGAACCAGAGCGAGGACAATGCTGTGCAACTGCCTTTGGAGTGCCGTCCATGCTCGGTGTTCGGCGAGAAGCCATGCCGTCTCAGCGGCAAAGGTGAGCACTATAAGTGTGTGCGCGGAATAGCTCCGGAGATGATAGTCGAGAAGGTGATGAAAGTCCTGAACGAGAATCCAATAAAACAGAATTAAAAAGAAACAACCGAAATGGCGAGAACTGAAATATCGACTTTGGGAGAATTCGGTCTTATAAAACATTTGACCAAAGACATAGAGATAAAGAATGAGTCAACAGTGAAGGGCGTGGGCGATGACTGCGCGATACTGGACTACGGCAAGAAACTCACATTGGTGACGACCGACCTTCTGCTCGAGGGCATCCATTTCGACCTTACCTACACACCTCTGAAGCATCTCGGCTATAAGGCGGTGATGGTCAATCTCTCAGATATATACGCCATGTATGGCACACCTAAGCAGATAACAGTCTCGTTGGGCGTGTCCAAACGTTTCTGCATAGAGGACCTGGAGCAGCTTTACGACGGCATGAAGATGGCTTGCAAGGCTCATGGCGTGGACTTAGTCGGCGGCGACACTTCAGCTTCGATGACGGGTCTGACAATCTCCATCACAGCCATTGGCGAGGCGGAGAAAGGGCAAGTCGTGAAGCGTGACGGCGCGAAGCCTAACGACCTGATATGCGTGTCCGGCGACCTCGGAGCGGCGTATATGGGATTGCAGATACTCGAAAGAGAAAAGACCGTGTTCAAAGGGCAGAAGGAGGAAGATGTCAATCCTGACTTCTCAGGAAAGGAATACATACTGCAGCGCCAGCTTAAGCCGGAAGCGCGAGTGGACATCATATCGCATCTGAAAGAGAAAGGCATCGTGCCTACAGCCATGATGGACGTGTCAGACGGACTATCTTCCGAACTTATACACATCTGCACACAGAGCGGCGTGGGATGCCGTGTCTTTGAGGACCGCATACCGATAGACTACCAGACTGCTGCGACAGCCGAGGAATTCAACATGAACCTCACAACAGCCGCTATGAACGGCGGCGAGGACTATGAACTTCTGTTCACTGTGCCGCTGGAACTGCACGACTTGATAGAGGGCGTGGAGGATGTGCACGTCATCGGTCATGTGTGCGACAAGAGCCTCGGCATGAACCTCGTGACACGCGACGGTCAGGAGTTCGGACTGAAGGCCCAAGGATGGAACGCATTCCAGTAAAAACAGAATAAAACAAGATACTTTTTTTGAAAATGAAAAATCTAAGCGAAATGAAGATAGCCATCTGCTCCGATCACGCTGGCTATGAGCTCAAAGGCAAAGTTATAGAGAAACTCAAAGCGGCAGGAGCGACTGTCACTGACTACGGAACAAACTCGGCTGACAGCTGCGACTACCCGGACTATGCCCACCCGATGGCTGACGATGTGGAGAGCGGCAGGAGCGACTTCGGCGTGGCTATATGCGGCAGCGGCAACGGCATCAGCATGACAGCCAACAAGCACCAGGGCATACGTTGCGCTCTGTGCTGGGATGTGGAGCTGGCTCATCTCGCTCGTCAGCACAATGACGCCAACGTCCTTTCAATGCCTGCGCGTTTCATCTCGGTCGATAAGGCTTTCGCCATCGTCGATGAGTTCTTCGCTACAGACTTCGAGGGCGGCAGACACGTAGGTCGTGTCAACAAAATCCCTGTGAAGAAATAACACAAACACACATTCCTATTTTGAGACGAGTCATCCTTTTGTCCATGTTATTGACAGCCTTGTCTGTTGTCTGTGGGCAGGAGGTTGATGTGTCTTCTTTTATCCGCAAGGCTCAGGGCGGAAACCCCGAAGCCCAGTCGGCGCTCGGCTATGCTTATTATTATGGCGACGGAGTGAAGCGCGACTTCGGCAAGGCGCGCAAATGGTGGGTCAAGGCGAGCGGCAACGGCAGTTCGGAGGCCGAGTTCGCTTTGGGTTGTTCCTATTACTACGGCTACGGCATGAAGAAGGACTATGCCAAGGCACTTGAGCATTGG
This sequence comes from uncultured bacterium, assembly GCA_946183755.1. Taxonomy (GTDB): domain Bacteria; phylum Bacteroidota; class Bacteroidia; order Bacteroidales; family Paludibacteraceae; genus UBA4363. The sequence continues at coordinate 5,373 of CAMHCZ010000047.1, forward strand.
CGCGAGGCAGCGCACAAGGAGAACGCCAACGCCTTGTATGCCATAGGCATGGCTTATAGCGAGGGTAATGGCGTGGAACGTGACAACGAGAAGGCTTTCCTTTATTACATAGACGCAGCGGCTCGAGGCAATGTCGAGGCTCTTACGGCTCTTGGCGTCTGCTATGCCGACGGCATCGGGACAAGGCAGAGCTACAAGGAGGCGATAGAGTGGTGGACGTTGGCTGCCGACCGCGACGACGACCGTGCCTTGTGTTTCCTCGGCAACTGCTACAACACCGGACAAGGCGTCGCTCCGGACTTCAAGAAGGCGGCTGAATACTATGAGCGTGCGGCTGTGCTCGGCAACACTTTCGCTCAATGCCACATGGGCAACTGCTATGCGACCGGGCATGGCGTCAAGCAGGACACAGAAGTTTCAATAAAATGGTATAAGAAGGCGGCAGAGAACGGCGATGTCGTCGCCCAGTACATACTCGGCAACAGCATGCGCATAGGGCAGGGCGTGGCTCAGAATGCCGATTCTGCGTTCATCTGGCTGGCGAAGGCCGCCGACCAGGGCGACCCGAAAGCCATGACGGCGCTTGCCTCATGCTATCGTTACGGCTACGGCACAAAACGCGACTTCGACAAGGCGTTCGTCCTGTACGAGCGAGCCGCTGGTATGGGCGACGTGACTGCCATGACCAATCTGGCGGAGTGCTACTCCGAGGGCATCGGCGTGAGCATGAGCGACAGCAAGGCATTCTACTATTGCAAGAAAGCCGCCGACAAGGACGACCCGACGGCACAGAATCTTCTCGCCTATTTCTACAGCGAAGGCGCCGGCACAATGCGCGACCTCGACAAAGCCGCAGCCTATTGGCGGAAGTCAGCCGAGCAGGGTTACGCCGAGGCGCAGTATAATCTGGCGCAGTGTTACGACCAGGGACGCGGCTCGATAGTCCCGGACAAGAGCGAAGCGTTCCGTTGGTACAAGAGGTCGGCTGAGCAGGGTTATGCCGACGCAGTGTATAACCTCGGCGTATGCTATGTGGAGGGCAATGGCACCGCCAAGAATTACGACGAGGCTTTCAAATGCTTCAAGAAAGCCGCCGACAAAGGCGACGATGCGGCGCAGTACAATCTTGCCGTATGCTATGCCAACGGATGGGGCGTGGCGCGCGACGATGCGAAGGCGCTCAAACTCTTCCGTGCTTCGGCCGATGCCGGCAACGAGGATGCCAAGGCCGCGCTTGCTGAACTTAAAAGCCGCTGATTCTTACGCTAATGCGGAAACGCTTCTTTTCCTGAAACTGAATCTCCACTTCGCCTGGCTTGTGAATAAGCCTGCTATAACCAAGGCTATGCCTATGATTCCTTGTCCGTCTATGGTCTCGCCGGTTATGGCGACAGAAGCCACAGCAGTCACTGCTGGCATGAGGTTGAGGAAGGCATTAGTCTTGCCCACTCCGATCTTCTTTATCGATTCGCCGAACCACACGAACGCCAGTCCGGAAGCGAATATTCCGAGAGTTATGGCAGACACCAGAGCGTTGCCGCTTATGTTCTCAGGAATCGGATTGCCGCTCGCCAGCAGGATAGGGATGAAGTAAACGGTTCCAATGGCATTCTGCGCAGTCACTATGGTGTGGGTGGTGTAATGCTCCTGCAGTTTCTTGACGGCTATGGAATAAACAATGAGGAAGAATACCGCTCCGCCTAACAGAAGCAGACCTAATGGTGATGCGTTGAGGCTGCCGCCTTTGAGTGTGAGGAACAGAACGCCGATAAATGACACTGCAAGCCCTGCCACGTTTCCTGCGGAGAATCTTTCGCCTATGGTCAGAAACGCGATGAACGGCGCAAAAAGCGGCACTGTGGAGAGTATGACGGATGCCAGCACTGGGCTTGACAATGAAAGCCCGAATGTCTCGCACAGGAAGTATCCTGTAGGCTCCAGCACTGCCAGCAGCACGAATGCCGGGATGTGCTTTTTGCTGATGCGTTGCAGTGCGCCTTTGCGGTAGCCGATGAACGCCAGTAACGCCGACGCTATGGCTAACCTCAGTGTGAGCAGCTGCACGGGGTTGAACGACTCGAAAGCTATTGTCGTGAACACGTATGAGATTGCCCAGATTGTGGATGTAAGTATGGGTGCTGTGTAGTTTTTCATGCTCGTTCCTCCTTCTTTTGTTGCATTGCAAAGGTATGCACGTGCCGGTTGCCGGGGAATACCATTAGAGTTGTATTTCGTATCGCACGTTTGTGGTATGGGCATGAGAAAAGGGGCTGCGAATCGGCTTCGCAACCCCTTGCTATGAAAAATTATGAGAAAGAATCTCGTTTTTAATTAGCCTTTCTTCTCTGGCTTAGGAATCAGCACCTTGTGTGACAGCTTGAACTTGCCAGTCTTCTGGTCGATGTCAAGGAGCTTGACGTCGATTGTGTCGCCTTCCTTGAGTCCTGTGTCTTCCATGCTCTCGAATCTCTTCCATTCGATTTCAGAGATGTGCAGGAGACCTTCCTTGCCAGGCATGAACTCAACGAATGCTCCGTAAGGCATGATAGACTTGACTGTCGAAGGGTAAACCTCGCCAACCTCAGGGATTGCCACGATGGCCTTGATCTTAGCCTTAGCGCCGTCGAGAGCCTCCTTGTTAGTGGCTGCGATCTCGACTCTTCCGCAGTCGTCAACCTCCTCGATAGAGATTGTAGCGCCAGTCTCGGCCTGAATTCCTTGTATGATCTTTCCTCCAGGGCCAATGACAGCTCCGATGAACTCCTTAGGTATATCCATAACCTCGATGCGTGGAGCGTGTGGCTTGAGGTCGGCACGTGGCTCAGCCAGAGTGTCAGTTATCTTGCCGAGTATGTGCAGACGGCCTTCCTTAGCCTGTGCGAGAGCCTTAGCGAGAATCTCGTAGCTCAGTCCGTCCACCTTGATATCCATCTGTGTTGCGGTGATACCGTCCTTTGTTCCAGTCACCTTGAAGTCCATGTCGCCGAGGTGGTCCTCATCGCCGAGGATGTCGGAAAGCACTGCGTAGTTAGTACCCTTGTTCTCTGATATAAGTCCCATAGCAACTCCTGCTACTGGCTTCTTGATAGGCACACCTGCGTCCATGAGCGCGAGACAGCCGGCGCAAACTGTCGCCATAGAAGACGAACCGTTGCTCTCGAGGATGTCGGAAACGACTCTCACAACGTATGGGTATCCTTCTGGAATCATTCTCTTGAGGGCTCTCCATGCCAAGTGTCCGTGACCAACCTCACGACGGCCTACGCCTCTCACTGTTCTTGCTTCGCCTGTTGAGAATGGAGGGAAGTTGTAGTGGAGCAGGAATCTGTCGTGACCCTGTATCAAAGCCTCGTCAACTATCTTCTCGTCCTGCTTTGTTCCGAGTGTCACTGTAGAAAGCGACTGAGTCTCTCCACGAGTGAATATCGCTGAGCCGTGAGGGCCAGGCAGATAGCCAGCCTCACACCAGATAGGTCTGATCTCGTTGAGCTTACGTCCGTCCAGACGCTTGCCTTCGTCGAGAACGCAACGTCTCATGGCGTCCTTCTCCACGTCGTGGTAGTATTTGTCGATGAGTGCGCCCTTAGTCTCGAGCTCCTCCTCTGAGAACTGAGCCTTGAACTCCTCTACGATAGCCTTGAAGCCTTCCTCTCTCTTGTGCTTGTCGGCGCAAGAAGAAGCTGCCATCTGGTATGCCTTGTCGTAGCACTCCTTGCGGACCTTCTCCTTCAGCTCGTCGTCGTTCTCCTCGTGGCAGTAAACTCTCTTGGCCTTGCCTACCTCCTGCATGAGCTCGAGCTGAGCCTGGCAGTGTATCTTGATAGCCTCGTGAGCCACCTTCAAAGCCTCGAGCAGGTCGTCCTCGCCTACCTCGTTCATCTCGCCTTCCACCATCATGATGTTGTCCAGTGTAGCGGCAACCATGATGTCCATGTCAGCCTTCTCGAGCTGCTCGAAAGTTGGGTCAACTACGAACTGGCCGTCGATGCGAGCCACACGAACCTCTGAGATAGGGCCTTCGAATGGCACGTCGCTCACAGAGAGGGCAGCGCTGGCTGCGAGTCCTGCGAGAGCGTCAGGCATGTCGATGCCGTCAGCTGAGTACATTGTCACGTTGACAACTGTCTCGGCGTGGTAATCTGAAGGGAAGAGCGGACGCAATGCGCGGTCCACAAGACGAGAGATGAGTATCTCGTAATCGTCCAAACGGCCTTCGCGGCGTGTGAATCCGCCTGGGAAACGTCCGTTGGAAGCGAATTTCTCTTTGTAATCTACTGAGAGCGGCATGAAGTCAGTTCCTGGAACTGCGTCCTTTGCCGAACATACTGTTGCGAGCAACATCGTGTTGCCCATTCTTACCATCACTGAGCCGTCGGCCTGCTTTGCCAGCTTGCCTGTCTCGATTGTAATGGTGCGTCCATCACTCATTGTGATGGTCTTTGTTACTACATTCATTAGTTTTTTATTTTTAGACTATTTAGTTCGGTCGCAAAGATAACGTTTTTTCGAAAGGCAAGGACAAGTTATGTGCAGAAAGAAAGCGATTTGCACTTTTTCACTGGTTATGTATTCACAATCCTTGCAGACACAAAAAAAACAAAAGCAGAGCGTCGTGCTCTGCTTTTATCTTAGTTCTTAGGTATCGAAAGCCTTTTCCTTGGCTCGACCTTCTCTATAGGCAGGTCTTTGTTGACGTCAACGCCGTTGTTCACCTCAAGGTCGTATATCGACTGCGCCACGAATTTGCCGTCGCCTTTGAATGTGGCTCTCGGGTGCTTATTCAGGTTGAATGTCTTCTGCTCCAGCTCCTCGTCGGTGAATCCGTAGTCGTCGGTTATCACGCCGCTCACCACTTCGCCGTTGCCCATGGTTATCGTTGTCCTGATGTTTGTAGGCCTTTCTTTCTTGGCTGGCTGCTCCTCCTTTTCCTCGGCAGGCTCGTCAGCCACTTCAACCGTGTTTTCCTCAGCCTTAATTTCCTCTACAGGTTCTTCGGTTTCCTCCTCTTCTGCCGCTTCCTCAGTCTCCTCTGCTTTTTCCTCGACTTCTTCTGTCTCCTCTTCCTGTTCTGGAGCTGCCTCTTCCTCTTCTTCCTTTTCTTCTGCTATTGCTTCAGTCTCTTCCTCTTTTATTTCCTCTTTGGTTTCTTCTTTTTCTTCCTCGGCGATTACTGGCTCCGGTGCGTTTTCCTTTATTATCTCGTTGCCGTTCTCGTCTATCTCGGTCATCTTCTCGTCGTCGAACTTGAATATGCGGCCCGGATAGAGTCTCAGCCAGCTGAGGTTGTGTGTTGACATGATGACGGTGGTTCCGTCCTTGCATATCGAGCGCAGCAGTTTTATGATGCCTTCGCCGGTCTCTGGGTCGAGGTGTCCTGTAGGCTCGTCAGCCACGATTATGTCAGGCTTGTTGAGCATCGCTCTGGCTATCACGATTCTCTGCTGCTCGCCTCCGGACAGCTGGTGCGGCATCTTGTAGCCCTTGTTCTCCATTTCCACCAGTGTCAGCACCTCCTTGATTCTGGCTTCTGCCTCGGCCTTGCGCCATCCTGTGGCTTTAAGCACGAACATGAGGTTGTCGTGCACAGTGCGGTCTATCAGCAGTTGGAAGTCCTGGTAGATTATGCCCAGACGTCTTCTCAGATAAGGCACCTGCTTGCGTTTGAGTTTCTGCAGGTTATACTCGAAGATGGTGGCGGTCTCGCCTGAAGCTATCGGCACTTCGCCGTAGAACGACTTCAGCAGTGTGCTCTTGCCGCTTCCCACTTTACCTATGAGGTAAATGAAATCTCCTTTGCCAACGTTCAGGTTCACGTCCTTCAGGACCCACCTGCAGAACTCATCAAAACCTGTCC
>CAMHCZ010000048.1 GCA_946183755.1 uncultured bacterium
CCATGCCTCGAATGTCACACTGTCAGTCTTGTACGGGCATAAAAAAGAAAAGTACATTATGAGGGAGAGAGTTGATGTGGGTGAAATGCTGATGAACAAAGGGATTGAGGCGAGTTGAACGAGTTGTTGAGCAACAAAATGAAAAGTACAAAAGTGTGGATTTAGGGTGATTTTGGTTTGATTTTTTTGCGGCACTGCTATGATATATGAGCCTTTTGCTTGGATTTGACCTTGCAGAAGGCTTGTTTTTTGTGTGGATGGACGTTTTCAAGTGCCGATTATGACGCGATTAGACGGCTTTTGAGAGCCTTCTGAACGAACGGCAGACAAGACGTCATTAGTGGTGCAGAACGCCACAAAACGAGACAGACCTGAAAGCCGCATAAACACTAAGAACGAGAGCCGTCTGGCGCATAACAGCACCGGGCGGCTCTTTTTTGTGTCCTTTTATGGTACTTTTTGACCGAAAAATGCGATTGGGATGACAAAAGGGATGACAAATGGGATGACAACTTCGCTACATAGCGACCACCTGTAAATATATATAATACACCTTGCAAAAATGAGTTGCACCCTTTAACGACATAAAAACGCACGACTGCAAAACGACTAAAATACTGATTTTTAGTATTTTAAATAAAACTCAAAGAAAAATTCTTCCTCTGTGCCTCTGGACGCGCCAGGGACTGGGTCTCCACATGGCACAAAGCGGCACTATTCGAGCCGTATGACGCCTATGACTATGGACAGAGAGCGTATGGCTGACTTGGGCAACGTGAACGGCGGGTACTTGTCATTGTCGGATTTGCAGAGGACGCAGGCGGCGTCGTCCTCGCACTGGTATATGCGCTTGACCATGGCTCCCTGGCTGGAGTCGATGACGTAGATCTTGCCCCACTGGAAGAAGTCTATCTCTGGTATGCGGCGGCACGCGAGTATGTCGCCCGAGGAGTATTTCGGATACATGGACGAGCCAGAGACGCGTATGAGGTACTCCGCTCCGGCGGCTGCGAACTCCGGCACGACGTAGCGCAGACAGTCCTCCAGCCTCACGCCCGGCATGTCGTCGCCGTTGAAGCCAGCCACAGCCTCGATGGGCACGAGCGGCAGCCCGTCGACTGACGGCTCTGCCTTGGACACCTTGACCTCTCCGTCGCTGTCTGCCTTCAGCATCGGTCCTTCGCCTGTGAGAAGCCAAGTTGGCGAAATATCCTTATATGTGGTGATAAATTTCGCCACCGTATCTTCAGTTATACCTGTTTTACTCTCCAATGTGCCTCTGGATACGCCTATCGTGGCGTAGAAATCACGCTTTGAAATGCCGATTTTTTCAACAAATTCCAAAATTCTTTGCTTTATTGGCGAAACTTTTTGCTCTTTTTCTTGCATAATGGCGAAATCTTTTGCTATGTTTGCATCGTGATACAAATGTAACACGTAACAAATAACGTAAAAAATCACAAAATGAGCAAGACAGGTTTACAGATAATATTAGTGCCATCGGGTATGAAGATGGAGATACACAGAACGCTCGGATATGGCCGCACGACCATAAACAGAGCGCTGAACGGCACAGCGGACACGTCCATAGCAAGGCGCATCCGTGCCTACGCGCTGGCAAACGGCGGCGTGGAGGCTGCGGAGCGAACGGAGAAGAAGTGGCGCAAGGTGGACGGGAAGACGCGGGTGCAAGACAAGAAACAATGAGTAGTTAATAACCAATTAATAAACAAAAGCCTATGGAAGCAAGAATCAAAGAAATCATCGACAGCGTGGAGACCATCCACACGGCTAACGGCGACATGCAGCAGACATTCGCCAACGGCGCGAGGCTGATAACCGACAAACGAAGCGGCATAGTGATAATGAAGCTGGGCGAGAAGGTGGAGAAGGTGCTGAGGCATCTGACCATCCCGCAGTACGAGAAGCTGATGGAAGAGGCAGCGGCACTGTAAGCGCTTCGGTGCTTCGGCACTTCGGCTACGCTCAGTGACCGAATGTGACCGAGAAAGTACAAGCGTCCGACCAAGGACAGACCGCAGACACGCCGGCAAACGGAGCGACCGGCAGAGTAAAATTTGGCAAGAGCGAGTGGTTCGACTCCCTCCTGCGGTCCGAAAGACACGAGACTGGAAAATGGAATACTACAACAACATACTGTGCGTGGAGGCGAAGTGGCTGATGGACAGCGGCGTGATGAGCAAGGACAACTACCTGCAGCTGTCGTGGCGCGACGACATCGACGTGGTGCGCCGCGGATGCCGGGGCACGAGCGCGCTGGTGGCATACGAGAGCATGCCTGAGCGCTTCAAGAGCAAGGTGAGGGAGATAGTGGGCGACGTGTACAAGGCGGCAGGACGCAACGACCTGGAGCCTTACATCGAGGCGTCGGCCGAGGCTGCCGCCTACTTCGAGCACTACCGCACCGCCGACGGCAAGTTCCTGCCCGAGGAGAGGCGCAGGGAGTATTACGCCGACGCGATGGTGCTGGACGCCTGCGGACGCTACATAGCCGAGCGCAAGGGCAAGCGACGCGCCATGGGCGGCAGAGCCAAGAGACTGTGGGAGGAAGTGGCGATGGCGGCTCAGGACCTTGACCGCCAGAAACACCCCCACGACCTGCCAGCCAACGCGCGCAGCCTGGAGCGCAAGCACCGCCTCTACAAGGAGGAGGGACTGGAGTCGCTCATCCACAAGGCGTACCGCACGGAGAGCAAGAACGCGCTGAAGGTGGAGAGCGAGCAGCAGCGCTCGATGATGGCGATGCTCGTGAGCGACCCCCGCAACTTGGACAACGAGCAGGTGGCGCAGCTGTACAACACGATGGCGAAAGCCATGCAGTGGCCTACGATATGCGCATCGACCGTGGGCGTGTGGCGCGACAAGCTGGACAACGTGGTCTATGCACGACGCCGCGGCGGCAGCGCCTACCGCAACAACAAGGCGATGCAGGTGAAGCGCAGCGCGCCAGAGACGGCGCTGACATACTGGACGATGGACGGATGGGACGCCGAGCTGATGTACCAGAGCAAGGACAAGAACGGCGCAACGACATACCACCACCGCCTGACCGCGGTGATAGTGCTGGACACATGCTGCAAGTACCCTGTGGGCTACGCCATAGGCGACCACGAGACGCCGGAGCTCATAAAGGCGGCTCTGCGCAACGCCGCAAGACACACCGAGGAGCTCTTCGGGCAGATGTACCGCACCATGCAGCTGCAGAGCGACAACTACGCCATAAGCAAGATGACGCCGCTCTATGCCCAGGTGTCGCAATACGTGACACCAGCCTCCGCGGGCAACGCCAAGGCGAAGATCATCGAGCCTTGGTTCAAGTACTTCAACAAGAAGTACTGCCAGACGCAGTGGAACTGGAGCGGATTCGGCATAACAAGCAAGAAGAGCCTGCAGCCTAACGGCGACTTCCTGAACAAGTACAAGCACGAGTTCCCGGACCTTGAGGGAGCATACCGCCAGCTGGAGTCTATGATACTCGCCGAGAGAGCGGAGCTGCGCGAGAAGTACATGGAGATGTTCGAGGCGACACCCGAGGAGCGCCGTCTGCCGCTCAGCACGCAGGACTACCTGAGAGCCTTCGGCGAGCGTACGGGACAGAAGAACCTGATGCAAGGCAGCGGACTGAAGGTGACGATAGAGGGACGGAAGATGACCTACGACTGCTTCGACCCCGAGTTCCGCAGATACGCATCGACACGATGGAGCGTGCTGTACGACCCAGCCGACCGCAGCAAGGCTCTGGCAGTGAATGACGACGAGACATTGCAGTTCCTGCTCGAGGAGAAATACGTGCAGCCTATGGCGCTTGCCGACCGCACCGACGGCGACTACGAGCAGCTGCAGAGAGTGCGCGACTTCAACGCCAGGGAGGACGAGCGCATCAAGCGCGAGATAGGCGCATACCAGGAGACAGCCGAGGCGCTGCTCGCCGACGGGCGCAAGGAACTGGAGACGCTGCACAAGCTGATGATATGCGACAGCCGAGGGCAGCACAAGGACCGCCGGGAGACGGCAAGGCTCGCCACTGAGAATCCGCGCAAGCGGACAGCCGACATCGAGGACGCAGAGATAGACACATTCTACGACATATTGTAGTACAGACGTGCCATGGCGCGTCCCTAACAGAAAGAAACCATTAATCATTAATAATAAAAAATCATGGAACAGATCAAGAAACAGAACATCGTGAACCACTTGCAGGCATACTGCGAGAGATACGAGAGCCAGAAGAGAGCCGCCAACAGCCTCAAGGGCGTGAGCGCGGCGACAGTGAGCCAGATGCTGAGCGGCAAGTGGGAACTGATAGCCGACGAGATGTGGCGCAACGTGGCGGCGCAGATAGGATACAAGGACGAGAAGTGGGAAGCCGTGCAGACACGCGACTTCCGCCTGCTGACACGCCTGCTGGACGAGGCCAAGGAGAACTGGCGACGCCGGCAGCGGCAAGACCTTCGCTCTGAAGCACTACACCGCCAGCCACCGCCAGACCTATCTGCTGTGCTGCAACGAATACTGGAACCGCAAGACGTTCCTCAGCGAGCTGCTCGCCGCCATGGGCCGCGACTACACCGGCTACACCGTGGGCGAGATGATGAGCGAGGCGGTGCGCGCTCTGAAGATGCAGGAGAGTCCGCTGCTGATACTCGACGAGGCGGACAAGCTGAGCGACCAGGTGCTCTACTTCTTCATTACGTTGTACAACAGCCTCGAGGACGAGTGCGGCATCGTGCTGTGCGCAACGCAGCACCTCGAGAAGCGCATCAAGAAAGGCATCAAGCTGAACAAGAAAGGCTATGCCGAGATATGGAGCCGTCTGGGCAGGAAGTGCGTCGCCCTGAGCGGCGTGAGCGCAGCGGACATCACCGCCATCTGCGAGGCCAACGGCATAAGCGACCTGACAGACATCGACGACATAATAGCCGACAGCGACAGCGACCTGCGGCGCGTCAAGCGCCGTGTACACGCAGTGAGCCGCAAACGCCAGTTAAAGACCGCTTAAACACCCTATATGAAACGAGCACTCAGCATAAAGGACATACGCGCCTACAAGCCCACGGTGATGGAGTTCGACGGCAGGTGGCTGGATAGCATCGGCAAGCCCGAGCTCACAGGCAGCTGGATAATATGGGGCGGCTCAGCCAACGGCAAGACGCGCTTCGCCCTGCAGCTGGCCAAGTACCTCGGACGGTTCGGCAAGGTGGCGTACGACAGCCTGGAGGAAGGTCTGAGCCTCTCGATGCAGAAGGCTATAGGCGACGTGGGCATGGCGGACAACAAGCGCAGCTTCGTCCTGCTGGACAAGGAGAGCGTCGCCGAGCTCGAGGAAAGGCTGGAGAAGCAGCGCTCGGCGCAGATCATCATCATCGACTCTCTGCAGTACACCGGACTGACCTACGCCGACTACAAGCGCCTGCGCGACCGATTCCGCCACAAGCTGTTCATCTTCGTCAGCCACGCCTCGGGGCGCGAGCCCAAGGGCGAGGTCGGCAAGTCGGTCAAGTACGACGCCTTCGTCAAGATATACGTCGAGGGATACGTGGCATACCCCCAGAGCCGATACGGCGGAGGAAAGGCATACGTGATATGGGAGGACGGCGCGAGAAAATACGGCAGCATATAAATCGTACGGACGTAGCGCGCTACGTCTCTACATAAACATAATAACAACTATGGCAACACTAATGGAGACAGAAAAGAACAGGCTTATCCGCAAGTTCCACACGCTGCTGACGCGTGGCGGCATAAGCAACGAGGAGAAACAGGCGATGCTCGCCTCCTACGGCGTGACGAGCAGCCGCGAGATGAACACCTACGAGCTGCTGGAGCTGTGCGACCGTCTCAGCCGTTCGCTCTCGCCCAGGGAACAGTCGCGAGACAAGTGGCTGCGCAGGCTGATGGCTATCGTGGGCGTCTATCTCAAGGAGACCGACCACCAGCCGACGGCGGAGATGATAGGCGCGGTGATACGCCGCGCAGCCAAGGCTGAGAGCCTGCGCACGATACCCGAGGACCGTCTGCGCAGCCTCTACAACGCATTCAACCACCGAGTGAAGGACCTGCAGCGAGTGGACGAGATAACCGCCCACCTGCTGACTAAATAAACAGAGCCATGAACATAAGCGAGGAACAGGAGCAGAGGCGCAAGGCGCAGAGAGAAGCTCAGAGAGTGATAGAGCAGATAGAGCGCATCGAGGCGCAGATGGACAAGGTCTCGGTGCTGTCGGCCGAGTGGGACGAGCTGAACGAGAAGCGCAAGCTGCTCACAGTGAAGGCGAGGCAGAAGGAGAACCCCGTCGGGCTGCAGAAGGAAGCCGTGGAAACAACACGCCTGGCGTACATCCGCATAACCGCGCAGATAGAATAATTAACCGTACAGACGTGCCATGGCGCGTCTCAAGCAGAAAAACCATTAACCACATAAAACACAAAAAAATGACAGAAGAAAAGACAACAACGGTGGAGATGACCGCCGAAGAGCTGCAGGAACTGCAGGAGCTGCGCGCCCTCAAGGCGCAGAAGGCAGCCGAGGAACAGAAGAAAGCCGACCGCCAGACGTACGAGCAGATGGTGGACGAGCAAGTGAGAAACACAGTAGCCACGGCGCACTCGTGCTCCGACGTGATGCGCGAATGCAAGACATCCATCTACGACGGATTCAAGACGCTGCTCGACATGAAGAGCGACCTCTACGGCGTGAAGGACGGACAGAGAACCCACACCTTCACATCGTCCGACGGCAAGGCGCGCGTGACGCTCGGCTTCCGCTCGATAGACGGATACCGCGACACGGCGGAGGCTGGAGTGCAGATGGTGAAGGACGCCCTCGCCGAGCTTGGCACCGATGACAAGAGCAAGGCGCTCGTGAAGATGGTGCTCTCGCTGCTCAGCCGCGACAGCTTCGGCAACCTGAACGCCCAGCGCATACTGCAGCTGGAGAAGGTGGCAAAGGAGAACGACAACGAGCGCATGATGGAGGGTGTGCAGGTCATCAAGGACGCTTACCAGCCGCAGATAACCAAGGAATTCATCAAGGTGGAGACACGAGGCGAGCTCAACCAGTGGGAGAACATACCGCTGAGCATGACCGACGTGAACCGCAGACAGAAAGGAGGCGACTATGATAGTGAAGCAGACTGAGACGAGCTACAGCGTGCGCGAGGTGTGCCGCAACTGCCACGGCAAGGGGCACACGCTCCGTCTCGTGGACGACGGACACGACGGACTAAAGCCGGTGGACGACAAGTGCGAGGTGTGCCACGGGCGAGGCATCGTGGAGAAGCTGACCGAGGTGAGGATAACCATCAGCACCGTAGATGAGGAAGGAGGCAGTCATGAAGGCTAATCCGAAGGTCTATCTGAGCTGCCCGATGAGCGGCAGGAGCCAGAGCGAGATACGCGAGGCGTTCGGCAACTGCCGCGCCTCCGCCATGCGCCGCCTCAGAGCCATGGGCGTGGACACGGGTGCGGTCGAGGTCATCGATCCCTCGGCGTTCCAGGGCAAGCGCGACTGGTACGGATGGATGATGTACGACCTGCGCCAGCTGCGCAACTGCGACATCATCGTCATGGGACTCGGATGGAGCCGCAGCCGCGGCTGCCGGGTGGAAAAGGAGATGGCCGAAGCCGCAGGGCTGACGCTGTTCTTCGAGTAAAAAGAAACACATAAAAAAAGAAGCCATGGGAAAGAGAAAGAGACACTACCGCAGCACCATCGAGCGGGCACGGCTCATCGCCGAGCTCACCCAGCAGCACTACGAGCCTGGCAACAACGCCAAGTGCTACAAGCAGGTGTGGCGCAACGTCGTGCGAAAGGTATATCCGATGTCCTACCGCACCTTTCTCAACCCCAGCCACATCAACTGGAGCAATCTGGAGGTGAGGAACCCGAAGAAGACCCACGCCAACTCAAACTATTCTGACACATGACACCGGAACAATTCATCAAGCAACTGCAGCGGCAGCAGAAAAAGATCGTAGAGGCGATGCGCCGCGCCGTGCCGCTCAAGGCGGCGGTCATCGCCGAGCAGCACTTCAAGGACAACTTCCGCAAAGGCGGATTCCAGGATAACGGACTCACGGCGTGGAAGCCCAGCAAGCGCATAGGCAAGGCGAAAGGAGCGGCAGGCAGCTACGGAACGCTGCTCTCGGGGCGCAACCACCTCTACAGCTCCATACGCCACCGCACCGAGCCGTTCAAGGGCATCGTCTGGACGGACGTGCCGTACGCCGCCGCACACAACGAGGGCACTAATAACGCCGGACGCAACCACAATGTGCGTCTGCCCAAGCGTCAGTTCATGGGTGACAGCGCAGAGCTGCGAAAGAAGATAGCCGCCCTCGTCGAGAAGGAGATTAACCGCATATTAAACAACCATTAAACAGCAATCAGAATGAACAACATCTACAGCCGTCTGCTCACCGACATCCAGGACCGTCTGGCGGAGCAGATACCGGAACTACAGCTCATCGACCTCGACCTCGGTCAAGACCAGACGGAGACGCTGCCTGCGCTTGCCTATCCTGCCGCGCTTGTCGATGCCGGCAGCACCGAGTTCTCAGGCATGGGCGGACTCAGCCAGTTCGCCACCTCCACGCTCAGTGTCCGCATCCTCACCGCCAACTACGCCAGCTCGGCGCAATTCGCGCCAGATGCGGCACGCGAGGAAGCCATGCGCGCCTTCGAGCTGGACGATAAGGTCGTCAGCGCATTGCACGGCTGGACGCCCGATGGGGGCTACTGCCAGGCGCTCGCCCGCACTGCCGACCGCTCCGAGAACCGCAACGACATCGGGCTGCGTGTCCGCGTCATCACCTTCGTCACGGCGTGGGAAGCCATCGACGACGGCAGCGACGCCACGACCGTCCCTCTTCGTGACAAGAAACTGATAATAACAAACAACCAAAACCAAAGCTTATGAAATTAACAACAGAACAACAAGAGATTCTTATTGAGAAATTGCAAGAGGCTGCCGCTGGTGCCGTCTTAGATGCGGATATACCATCCTGCGACATTCATTTTACGTTGCACAACGATGGCGGCTGGGTCAGCGTAGAACTATCAACCAACAAAAATTAAAAGCTTATGAACCAAAGAGACCATCAACTCAATAAAGGATGACACGCCTTGCGGCTACACGCTGTACCGCAAGCCGAAGAAGAAGTAAGTCCACGAGGGAGCCTGCAACCCAATCCCCGTTCAAACATCGTTTGAACGGGGATTAATTTTTATTGTGGCATAGATTTCGTTTAATAGAAAATAGTGTGTATTTTTGCCACAGTCAACACACATTAATCCTATGAACAAAGTTATCGGCAACAATCTTAAGAAGTTCCGCGATGCAAACGGTCTCACACAGGAGAATCTCGCAGAGTATCTCGGGATAGGACGCTCTGCGTATTCGAATTACGAATCTGGAGAACGCGAGATGCCTTTGGCTCTGCTGGAAAAAGCGGCAGACCTTCTCGGGTGTGACCTGGATCTTCTGTTAGAGGAAAATGCGGAAACAGTCGGCAACATGCTCACATGCGCTTTCCGCATGGACAATATGTCTGTCGTAGATATGCAGCAAATAGCGCGTTTCAAAGAAATAGTGAAGAATTATCTGAAAATGAATCGTCTGATAGCCAGCCATGAGTGTAAATAAGAAAAACACAGAAATTCTGGCACAGAAGTTCAGAGCCGACCATGGCCTGAGTGCTACAGAAGCTGTCAGTATGAAAAGTGTTGTGCGTTTGTGCAATATTCTGACAGTCTATCTCCCTATGTCTGACAACGCATACGGAATGTCACTAAAATCACCGCAGAATGACATGTTTATTCTTGTGAACAGCAAGAACGCCAGAGGCCGTCAGCATTTCACTATAGCCCATGAAATTTTCCATTTGTTCTACGATGAAGCGCCCAAACCACATCTTTGTTGCAAGGACGGCAAGTCACCTGTTGAACGGACAGCTGACCAGTTCGCCGCAGCTTTGCTTATGCCAAAAGAAGGAGTTCTGAAAATGCTGCCTGCCGATGTGGCTGCCGGAAATCCAGTTTCAATCCCGACAGCACTGAAGATAGGACAGTATTTCGGGACCTCGCATACAGCGACACTTATCAGGCTTGAACAACTTGGAATTATAAAGAAAAGCGAGATGCAGAATCTGCTTCGCATTCCTGTAATTGAATCCGCAAAAAAATACGGTTTTGACACGTCCTTATACGAAGGCGGCAACGAGAACTTGATTATCGGCGACTATGGCGAGAAAGCAAGAAAACTTCTTGATGATGAGATAATATCGGAGGGACACTTCGATGAACTGCAAAAACTTATAGCAGATGGAGAAGGTTAAGATAGTCCTTGATGCCGATGTCATAATACATTTCTCCGCTGGAGGGCAGCTATTTTTGCTATCCAGCATACTTCCTCAGTATGATTATGTCGTTCTGAGCCATGTTTACGATGAAGTAAAGCCGCCAGTCAGAGCAGAACTCGACAGAGTGATGGAAACGTTCAAAAAAATGAATGTGGTCAAGTTCGAGCCAACCGGCGAGATGAGAAAAGAGTATGCTTCATTGATTAAGTCTTATGGAAAAGGCGAGAGCGCCTGTATGGCATATTGCCGATTCACGAACAACGTGGTCGGCAGCAGCAACCTGAATGACATAAAGACTTACTGCAGTACTCATGGCATTACTTATGTTAGCACTGTGGACTTTCTTTATTATGCAGTAAAGAACAAAAAGATGACGGCTAAAGAAGCCAACAACTTCATAAGAGAACTTAGAGAAAAGGGACACAAACTGCCTGATGTTGAAATTGAGACATACACGCCAAGCACTACGTTGTAATTCCCCTACACCCACAACAAAAAAGACAGCCTTCCAGCTGTCTTTTTTGTTGTCACTCCACTCGCTCGCCCAGGACGATGGTGATTACCATCTTGTCCGTGGGAGCGCCCCATGCGGGGTTCCCGAATTTCATGAGCATCTTTTTTATCTGCCACTTCATGCGCCGGCGTGTGTAGCCGTAGGTGAACACGACGTGAGTGAAGTCCTTGAACTCTCCGGTAGTCCAGTCGCCGTCCTTGTACAGCCGCCTGCGCCAGTAGCGCTTGTCCTCGCGGTACTCCTCGGGCTTCTCGTAGCTCTCTATCATCTCGTACCACTTCTTCTTGAGTGGTAGGTAAAG
>CAMHCZ010000049.1 GCA_946183755.1 uncultured bacterium
TATTTGGCGGAGTTTTTTGCTTAATTCGTGAAAAAGTTATTGCAGCAGATGCTTGTGTTTTCATTTGCCTCTTCTTTTCCTCTGCAAAGAACTTTGTTTTGTGTTACTCCCGCGTTGCACCGCTGTTACAATGGCGTTACAAAAACAACAAAGGCCGGCATCGCTGCCGACCTTGTGTTGTGACAAATGTATTTATGTGTTATTCTTTGCCGTTTCTCTTCTGCACGTTGTGGTAGATTTTCATCTGGTTGCCGAGTATCTTTGTAAATCCCTTCACGTCGTCGGCTGTCCATGCCTTCACTACCTCTCCGTACTCGCCGAAGTCGCTTCTCATCAGGTCGAAGTCGGTCTCTACGCCTACGAGTGTGTATGAGTAAGGGCGGAGATTGATGATTACCCTTCCTGTTACGTTTCTCTGTGAGCTCTCGAGCATAGCCTCCATGTCTCTCATCACTGGCTCAAGATACTGTGCCTCGTGCAGGAACATTCCGTACCATGTGCCGATCTGGTCCTTCCAGTACTGCTGCCACTTGGTCAGAGTGTGCTTCTCGAGCATCTTGTGTGCGTTGATTATGAGGATCGCTCCTGCTGCCTCGAATCCTACACGGCCCTTGATGCCGATGATTGTGTCGCCGATGTGCATGTCGCGGCCGATTCCGTACTCAGAGCCCAGTCTGTTCACTTCGTTGATGGCAGCGATCTTGTCGTCGTACTTCTTTCCGTTCACGCCGGCTATCTCTCCGTTCACGAAGTCGATAGTCATCTGGCTCTCTTCCTTCTTTGTCACCTGGCTTGGGTAAGCCTCCTCTGGCAGAGTCTCGTTGGACTTGAGTGTCTCCTTGCCGCCGACTGATGTTCCCCACAGACCTTTGTTTATAGAGTACTCGAGCTTCTTGAAGTCAGCCACATATCCGTGCTCTTTCAGGTAGTTTATCTCGTAGTCTCTTGTCAGCTCCATGTCGCGTGTAGGAGTGATAATCTCGATTTCAGGGGCGAGAATCTGGAATGTCAGGTCGAAACGCACCTGGTCGTTTCCTGCGCCAGTCGAACCGTGAGCCACAGCGTCGGCGCCTATCTTCTTTGCGTACTCGATTATGGCTATAGCCTGGAAAATTCTCTCAGAGCTTACTGAGATTGGGTAAGTTCCGTTTCTCAGCACGTTGCCGAACACCATGTACTTGATGCTCTTGTTGTAATAGTCCTTAGTCACGTCCAGGGAAGCGTGGCTTGCCACTCCGAGCTTCTTTGCCTTTTCTTCTATCACCTTGAGCTCTTCAGCGTCGAAACCTCCTGTGTTTGCGAGTGCTGTGTGTACTTCGTAACCCTGTTCTTTCAGATACATAGCGCAGAATGAAGTGTCCAATCCGCCGCTGAATGCTAATAATACTTTTTTCATTGTTTTTCTTTATGTTATGTTGTTTGTTGTTTTTGTTTTAATGTTCAATGTCTTTGTTCTTGCCCTTGTAAGTGCCGTTGGCTATGGGGAGCGAGAAAATCTTCCTCAGCGCGTTCTTCCATTTTTCTATTTTGCTCTCTTTCGCTTCCTCCTTTT
The DNA here is from genome assembly GCA_946183755.1 of uncultured bacterium. Taxonomy (GTDB): domain Bacteria; phylum Bacteroidota; class Bacteroidia; order Bacteroidales; family Paludibacteraceae; genus UBA4363. The sequence goes on from CAMHCZ010000049.1 coordinate 1,553, forward strand.
TCTTCCAAGGCATCTCGTTGCCCACGTGCTCAGCTGGGTCGTAGAGCATTCCTGTGCACAGACATCTTGTGTAGTTGTTTCTCTTCAGCACATCGAAGTTTATGCACGCCTCGCACTCCTTCCAGTATTCAGGGTCGTCGGTCAGTTCGGAGAATGTCACAGGGCGGTAGCCTATTTCTGTGTTTATTTTCATCACGGCAAGGCCTGTTGTTATGCCGAAGATCTTGGCGTCTGGGAACTTCGTGCGCGAGAGCTCGAATGCGCGGTGCTTGATGGCTTTGGCGAGTCCCATTCCTCTGAACTCTGGGCTGACGATGAGTCCTGAGTTGGCAACGAACTTCTTGTTGCTCCAAGTCTCCACGTAGCAGAATCCAGCCCACTGTCCGTTGACGAAGGCGATGATGGCGTTCCCGTCCTTCATCTTCTGCAGGATGTAGTCGTGGGTGCGGCTTGCGATGCCCGTGCCTCTTGCCTTGGCGGCTTTGGCAACCGTTTCGAGAATAAGGTCAACGTAGCCGTAGTGAGCCTCGTTGGCTATCATTATTTCTATGTTTGGACTCTTTTCTTCTTTCATTTTTATGCTATGGTTATTCTATTACTTTCAGTTTCTCGATTATCTTGCCGAGTTCGGAAATCATGTCCTCCCTCTTGGTGTTTTCCTTTGTCACGAGCAGTATCGTGTCGTCGCCGGCTATTGAGCCGATTATGCTGCTTATTCCAGCCTCGTCGATGTCGAGCGCCAGTCCGCTGGCGTATCCGGCTTTGGTCTTCAGCACGGCTATGTTGCCCGAGAACTCCACTGTCACTTCGCCTACAGCGAGCACGCTTCTCTTCTTCTGCGGGTCTTCCGGCATCTTGTACTCGTACTTGCCCTCTTTGTTGAGATGCTTCACAATCCTCAGTGCCTTCAGGTCTCTTGACAATGTCGCCTGCGTCAGGTCGAAACCTCTGTCCTTGAGCGCCTTGAGCAAGTCGTCCTGATTTCCCACCAGTTCATTGCTTATTATGTCCACAATGTTTTCCCTTCTGTCTGTCTTGCTTTTCATCTCTTCTTGTTTTGAATATTTATTCTTGCTTGTTGTCGGCTTTTCCTATGTCTTTGCCGCTGGAAAAAACATTGAAATGCTCTTGAAACATTAGTGTTTGCAAAAGTATGCATAAAAATGAATTGTTATAGCGCATGTCTGCATATTTATTTTTAAAAACGCAAAAAAACTTTATATATATGCAAGATTTTGCATAAAAAAAGCCCCGCCGAAGCGAGGCCTTTATGTTTGATTTTGTCTTTTGTGTTACTTCACAGTGCTTATGTATGAGAAGTCTTTAGACACATAGTAGCTTCCGTTGTTGTACTTCACGATGAACCATCCGTCCTCTTCGCCCTGATACTCGAGCTTAGCGCCCTTGGCTGGCGACACCTGTTCGCCCTTTGAGTTCTTCAGGTAGCTATAGTCGGTTCCTGGACCGAGACGCAGACGAACGCCTGTTCCGCTTATCACTACGACCTTCTTGGCTGGCTTAGCTGCAGTTGGCTTGGCGCCGTTCTGTATGTAAGCGAAGTCCTTTGACACATAGTAGCTGTTGTCATTGAATTCCACTCTGTACCAGTCGCCGTACTCGCCCTGATACTCGAGCTTAGCGCCCTTGGCTGGCGACACTTGCTGTCCCTTGTCGTTGGTCAGGTAGTCGTAGTCGGTTCCAGGGCCGAGGCGCAGACGCACTCCCGTTCCGCTTATCACTACAACTTTCGACTGTGCCAAAGCCTCTGTCAGAGAGCCGGCTGCTATGAACAAGCCAAGCACAAGCATGATTCTGCTTAAGATTGAAATTGATTTCTTTTTCATGTTTTCGTTTGTTTTGGTTATTATTTTAGGTTAATGCTATCCGAAGAACAAGTAGCACAGGAGCACCGCCGCAATCATGCCTGCGACATCGGCCAGAAGTCCTGTGGCTACGGCGTATCTGTATTTCTTAATGCCTACGCTGCCGAAGTATATGGCGAGTATGTAGAATGTCGTGTCGGTAGAGCCTTGCAGTATGCTCGCCAAGTGTCCGACGAACGAGTCTGGTCCGAACGAGTTGAAGCATTCTATCATCATGCCTCTGGCGCCGGCACCGTTGAGCGGCTTCATCAGCGCCACCGGTATCGCTCCCACGAAGTCGCTGTTGAATCCCAACCACTCCACAAATCGGCTCACGCCGTCCTGCAGCATGGTCAATGCGCCCGATGCCCTGAACACGCCGATGGCGGCAAGTATGGCGACGCAGTACGGGATGAGGCTTACGGCTATGTGGAATCCGCCTTTCGCTCCCTCCACGAACGAGTCATAAACGTTGATTTTCTTTCTGACGCCGGAGTACAGGAAGAACATGATGCAGCCCAGAATCAGGATGCTCGTGAGCACTCGGCAGAATATCTGCATCTGCTCGCTGTCTAAGGAGCTGACGGCTGTGAATATGCCTGCCACGAAAAGCGATATGCCGGCGAATGTCGCGAGTATCGTCTTGTTCAGCAGGTTTATCTTCTGTATGGCGCATACGGTCAGCAGTCCGACGAGTGTCGAGCACATGGTCGTCAGTAGCAGTGGAATGAAGATGTCGGTCGGGTCGGCTGCTCCGAACTTCGACCTGTATGCCATTATTGACACGGGGATGATGGTCAGTCCTGATGTGTTGAGCGTCAGGAACATTATCATGGAGTTGCTGGCAGTGTCCTTCTGCTTGTTTATGGACTGCATCTCCTGCATGGCCTTCAGTCCGATAGGTGTGGCGGCGTTGTCCAGTCCCAGCATGTTCGCCGATATGTTCATGAAGAGTGACGACAGGGCAGGGTGGTCCTTGGGTATTTCTGGAAACAGCTTCACCAGCACAGGCGAGAGCTTTTTCGCGAGGCGGTTTATCAGGCCGCTGTCTTCGCCCACCTTCATCACGCCCATCCAGAATGTCAGCGTGCCGGTGAGTCCGATGGTCATGTCGAACGCCAGATTGGACATGCTGAATATCGAATCCATCATCTCCGGCATAGCGTTGAAGTCGCCAAGGAAAAGCTTGACAACTCCTATTATCACGCCGATGGTGAAGAGTCCTATCCAGATGTAGTTTAACGCCATATATTAAGATGTCGTGTTGTTCCTACTTTGTAATCTTGAATTCCACAGGAGCCTGCTGTATCTGCTCGTTGCTGAGCGTTTTGCTTGGGTCGAGATGGCGCTTTCTTACGATGTTCTGCTTCTCGAATGCGCGTGTCTCAAACGGCAGGTCGTCTTTGTCCTCGGCTTTTATGACAACCTTCATGCCTACGAACGCATAGTTCTTTCTCAGGTCGATGATGTCCTCGTCTTTCAGTCGGATGCAGCCTTCGCTGGCTCTGCCAGGCACGCTCTCCTCGTTGTTAGTGCTGCCGTGTATGCCGATTCCCTTGTGCGGGTCGGTCAGCAGGCGCAGGAAGTAGTTGCCGTAGCTCTTTATAGCGCCGCGTCCGTCGCCGAAGTCATGCACCCATGATGACGCGTCTTTGATTTCGGTGATTTTGAAAGGGTGGAGCATTGTGCAGTGAGGAGTCTTCATGTCGCCTCTCTGCTGCTTGTTGCCTTTCTTCTGGCTGAAGGCGCAGTCGTAGCGCGCGAGCAGTACCGTGTCGGCCCCCTGTCCTTCATACACATATAAGTAATAGTCCTTCTTGGACATCACGATGAATCTGTTCGCCTGGTTCTTTCTCAGCTCCGGATGCGAGATTCTCTCGTCGCCGGCTATTCTGATTGTGCGTTTGCCGTGGTCTATGCCGACCATTTCTCTTACGTCGTCGGTGTATGCTGTGGCTGTGCCGTTAGTCTTGGCTGAAGTGTCGGCCGATGTGCCGTTGTCTGTGTTTGAGTTGTTTGCTGAGCATCCGTAAACACCGATGTTCAGGCCTAATATTGCAATGATTGCGGTTTTGTTGAGTTTCATTTAATTATTTTTTTTAGTGATGCAAAAATAATTAAAAATGATTATTCGCATTGTATGCAGTTATAACTTTATTGCAATAAAAAAGGCGCTCCGTAAAAGGAACGCCTTTGCTGTATTGTGTTTTTGCGATTATGCCTTAACACGCTCAACGTAAGATCCGTCTCTTGTGTCAACCTTGATCTTCTCGCCCTGGTTGATGAACAGAGGAACTCTCACCTTAGCGCCAGTCTCGACAGTCGCGTCCTTCATTGCGTTAGTCGCTGTGTCGCCCTTCAGGCCTGGCTCTGTGTAAGTGATCTCGAGAGTTACGATTGTAGGAACGTCAACGTAGAGAACTGTCTCAGACTCTGCGTGAACGACAACCTCGCACATCTCGCCTTCCTTCAGGTAGTCAACGCCGTTGATGAGGTTCTTTTGTATGATGATCTGCTCGAAGCTCTCTGTGTCCATGAATGTGTAACCCATGTCGTCGTTGTAGAGATACTGGTATGAGCGTCTTTCGATTCTTACATCGTTGATCTTGATGCCTGCGTTAAGAGTCTTCTCTATTACGAGACCTGTCTTTACGTTCTTCAGCTTTGTTCTTACGAATGCAGGACCCTTGCCTGGCTTTACGTGAAGGAACTCTACAACATAGTAGTACTGGCCGTCGAACTCGAGGCACATTCCGTTTTTGATATCCGCTGTTTTAGCCATAAAAAGTTTTTCTTAAAGTTTTTATTATAATTCTTGTTTATGCGATTTCCGCTATCTGCTTATTTGCAGACTGCAAAAGTATAAAAATCACCGGACTACGCAAATCTTCTCTTTCACTTTTTTTAGTTTATTATTTGTGGGTCCTTCTTCTGAATTCCGCGCAGACTATGGCTGTGGCTACTGCCACATTGAGTGATTCCGATGTCTCTCTGCCTTTGGGCCAGTTCTCTATTCTCAGTTTCTGGCTCACACATTCGCGTACCTCCTTGCTCAGTCCGTTGCCTTCGCTTCCCATCACGATTACGCCGTCGTCGCTCAGTTTCTCTTGCGTTATGTCGTTGCCTTCCAGCAGCGTGCCGTAGATGCTTACGCCTCTTCGCGTGGCGTCCTTCAGCAGTGCGCTCAGGTCGTCGGTCTCCATGACCTTGACTCTGCTCAGCGCGCCCATGGTGGCTTGCACGACCTTCGGACCATAAGGCTCGGCGCAGTCTTTGGTGCATATCACGGTCTCAATGCCGAACCAGTCGGCTGTCCTTATTATCGTGCCTACGTTGCCCGGGTCCTGCACGCCGTCGAGAGCGAGCGTCAGCCCCTTGCCTTCTATCTTGGCTATGCTTGTGTCCGGCTTGCGGAACAGGGCGTACGCCTCTCTCGGTGTCTTCATCAGGGTTATTCTGCCCATCTCGTCATCGCTGGCGGTTTCGGCCTTCAGTCCGCTGCTTTTCGCCGCCGCTTCGGCTTTCTCTGTCACAATCAGAGTCGTGCATTCGAACTTTCTCGCCAGTTCCTCTACGAGTTTCCAGCCCTCGGCCACGAACACGCCTTCCTCGTCGCGGTTCTTCTTCTGCTTGTATTTCGCCAGCTCTTTTATCCTGTTTTTGCTTAATGCCATATCTTGTGCTTTTGTGCAAAAATAATCCATTTTCCGCTTACGCCGTCCCTTGTTTCTCTCTTTGATTTTAAATCTCCTGATTAGAACCGGCGATTTTCTTATATTTGTACTTTTAATCGGGTTATCTGTATATAAGAAAATATGTCACGAAGTCCACGCTTCAGTATTGTGCTTGTGGTTGCTATGCTTATGGCGTTGCTGACTTCTTCGTGCAGTCTGACCAAGTTTGTGCCCAACAAGCAGTTCCTCTTCAACAGAGTGGAGGTGAAGTCGGACGTGGATAACATTTCTAAAACGCAAATCAAGCAGTATCTCAGGCAGAAACCTAACACCGGAATTTTCGGACGAATACGTCTGTCGCTTGCCATATACAACATGTCCGGACGCGACTCCTCTAAGTGGATAAACCGCAAGCTGCGTGGAGCAGGCGAGCCGCCGGTCATCTTCGACGCTGACGACATGGAGATGTCGCGCCAGAACATCAAAGGGTACATGAAGAACAAGGGCTACCATAACGTGGAAGTCGAGGCCGACACGATAGTCAAGGGACGCAAGCGCAAGAAGATGAACGTGCGTTTCGACATCAAAGGCAACCAGCCCTACAAGCTCAGTGATATTTCGCTCGACATCGAGGACGACACACTGAGGGCTTACATGTACAACTACCAGTTCTCTGCCAAGCCCGGCGACCTGTTCGACCTCGACGCGCTGCAGTCCGAGCGCGCCAAGATGGTGACGTTCCTGCGTAACAGCGGCTTCTACTACATGTCCAACGATTACATCTACGCCGAGGCGGACACGACTGTCGATGACCACAGTGTCAGCGTGGTGTTCAAGTGCCGTCCGATGGTGATGAACGTGGCTGGCGGACAGCCAAAGGAGCTGAAGAACCATATCCGTGTCAAGATAAGGAACGTCAACGTTTACCCTTGGGAGTACAACACCGACCTTTCCTATTCCACCAACTATAAGGACACGCTCTCGTGCGGCAGCATGAGCTATTACTACCACGGCAAGAGGAGACTCTGCCCGTCGTCGCTCTACATGAAGATTCACGTCCTGCCGGGGCAGTACTACAGCGCCAGGAACGTGGAACGCACCAATTCGTCGCTCAGCTCGCTGGGCACGACCAAGTATGTGAACATCTACTTCAGGCGCGTGCCGGGCTGCGACTCGCTCGTGGACTGCAACATATCCATCACGCCTAACCGCGTGCAGTCCTACTCGGTGGAGGTGGAAGGCACGAACACCGATGGCGACCTCGGAGCCGCCCTCAACGGAACATACACGCACCGCAACATATTCAGGGGAGCGGACCAGCTCTCGGTCAAGACCCGTATCGGTTACCTACCTATGGGCGACATCAAGGACGCGCTGAGCGACCGTTCGCTCGAGATTGGAGGCGAGGCGGCGCTGACCTTCCCTAAGGTGCTCTTCCCGTTCATCCCGGAGAAGCTCAGACGAAGAATACGAGCCTCCACGGAGTTCTCACTCTCATACAACTACCAGACCACGCCGTGGTACGACCGAAACATAGCCAACGCCGGCATAGAGTATTGGTGGACGACAGGCTCGCTCGACAATGAGCGATACTCCATCAAGCTGCTGGACTTGTCGTATGTCTATCTGCCTACCATCTCCGACTATTTCCGCCAGACCTACCTCAACGCAAACTCTATAATAAGGTACAGTTACGAGGACCACATCATCATGGCGTTGGGATTCACGTTCTCGCGCAACAACAAGCACAACAACTACTCCAACTTCTTCTCATATAGAGGCTCGGTGGAGACGGCCGGCAACCTCCTGTCAGGTATATGCAGCCTCGCCGGAGTCAAGAAGGACGACGGCGCGTGGCGAATACTCGACATACGCTACTCGCAGTACGTCAAGGGCGAGTTCAGCTATTCGTACAACCAGGTGGTCAACGACAAGAACACGCTCGTTTATCACGTAGGCGTGGGACTGGCCTATCCTTACGGCAATGCCGACGTCGTGCCGTTCGAGAAACGCTTCTACGCCGGCGGAGCCAACAGCGTGCGCGGATGGTCTATCCGCTCGCTCGGACCGGGCATTTACAAGTCCACAGGCGGACGCACCGACTTCAACCAGTCCGGCGACATAAAGCTGGACCTCAACTTCGAGTACCGATTCAAGCTTTTCTGGATACTCGAGGGCGCGGCGTTCGTCGATGCCGGCAACGTGTGGACCATCAACAGCTACCAGACACAGCAGGGCGGACAATTCGAGTTCTCCGAGTTCTACAAGCAGTTGGCGTGCTCCTACGGTCTGGGACTGCGATTCGACTTCTCGTTCTTCCTCGTCCGTCTCGACGTGGGCGCACGGCTTTACGACCCTTCGCGCAGCGGCAAGGAGTGGCGCCATCCGTTCAATATCAACGATATGGCTTGGCATCTCGCCATCGGCTATCCATTCTAACAGTTAATTTATCGCGCGAAAATATGTTGTGCAACATATTTTTTCAGCATATTTTTGTTTAAATCCTTTTGGTAGTGCGGTTTTTGGGGGTTTGCATGTTTGCGCCCGGTTTGGGCATTTGTATATCCGTCGGAGCTTTTTTACATATCTTTGCCACAGACATTTAAGGGAATAACGAGTTCCCCGATTATTATTCAATAACCTAAAACCTTACCGCCTATTGCACATTCATACTTCAGAACCTAAAATCTAAAGTAATGAACAAGTACGTATCTATGACCGATGACGAATTGGTGAGCAGATATGCAAACGGCGAGAATGAGGCTTTCGCTTCACTCCTCAACAGACATAATAAGAGAATTTTCTCTTACATACTTTTCTATGTCAAGGACGAAGATGTAGCGAACGACATTTTCCAGGACACATTCTTCCGTGCCATTACAGTCATCAGACAGCATCGTTATTCTGCAAACGACAAATTCTTCTCGTTCCTTTGTCGTGTGGCGCATAACCTTATTATTGACTATTTCCGTGCTCGCAAGAGCGAAAACCAGGTAGGTGAGGAGTGTCTCGACTATGCCAACGTGCTGCAGCAGGCCGACCTTCAGGACGCCAATGTCGAGGACAAGCTCGTGGCATCGCAGATACTCAAGGACGTCAAGAAGCTTATGAATGAGCTTCCGGACTCTCAGCGCGAGATCGTCCGCATGCGTTTCTACGAGAACCTCTCGTTCAAGGAGATAGCCGAGTTGACTAACATCAGCATCAACACAGCTCTCGGCCGCATGCGTTATGCCATCATGAACATGAGGCGCATGGCTGAGGAGAACCATCTGGCTCTCGAGGTGTGATGTGCTGAACAATTCTTGATTTGATATCTATCCGCAGGGCCGCTTAAGCTTTGCGGATTTTTTTGTGCGGAATGTCGGAGTGGGGTGAAACAAAAATCCGCAGCCTCGTGAGAGGTTGCGGATTTTGTCTTTTGTTGCAAGAAGCAGGTGATTAAGCCTCCTTCTTAGGCATTGCCTTTTCCTTGATGCGGGCTTTCTTACCAGTCAAGGCGCGCAGGTAGTAAAGCTTAGCGCGGCGTACCTTACCGTACTTGTTGACTACGATGCTGTCGATGAATGGTGAGTTCATAGGGAAGATACGCTCAACGCCCACGTTGTCAGACATCTTTCTAACAGTGAAGCGCTTCTGGTCCTGGTGTCCAGAGATGCGGATAACTACACCGCGGTACTGCTGGATACGCTCCTTGTTACCTTCCTTGATTCTGTAAGCGACTGTGATTGTGTCGCCGCTCTTAAATGCTGGGAATTCCTTCTTCTCGCCAGCGAAAGCCTGCTCGGCTACTTTGATTAAATCCATTTTGTTTTAAAAAATGTGTTTGTTGTTCTCACTCCTGATAGCATTCACAGTTCACACTTATCTGCCAGAGGCTGTCCGAAATGGACTGCAAAGATAATTCTTTTTTCTGGTTTATGCACCCAATTTGTCTTTTTCTTGCTTTTTTGCTTATAACTCAGCTGTTTAAACGGATTACAGCCATTTGT
>CAMHCZ010000050.1 GCA_946183755.1 uncultured bacterium
AAGGCACGTTGAGCGACCCGGACGGCAAGGTGCTGGCGAAGGCGAGTTCCACCAGGCAGTAAAGGAGGTTGCTGAGTCTCTTATGGGATTCATCGACGAGAACCCTAAATACAAGACTGCTAAGATCCTCGAGAGAATGGCAGAGCCTGAGCGCGTTATCATCTTCCGTGTGCCTTGGTTGGACGACAAGGGCAACATCCAGATCAACCGTGGTTTCCGTGTTCAGATGAACAGCGCTATCGGTCCTTACAAGGGAGGTCTTCGTTTCCACCCAACAGTTAACTTGGGTATCCTTAAGTTCCTTGCTTTCGAGCAGGTTCTCAAGAACTCTCTTACTACACTCCCTATGGGTGGTGGCAAGGGTGGTTCTGACTTCGACCCTAAGGGCAAGAGCGACGCTGAGGTTATGCGTTTCTGCCAGAGCTTCATGACTGAGCTCCAGAGACACATCGGCGCTGACACTGACGTTCCTGCTGGTGACATAGGTGTAGGCGGACGTGAGATCGGTTTCCTCTTCGGACAGTATAAGAGACTCCGCAACGAGTTCACTGGTGTTCTCACTGGTAAGGGACTTGAGTGGGGCGGTAGCTTGATTCGTCCTGAGGCTACAGGTTACGGTCTTGTTTACTTCGCTAACGAGATGCTTAAGACTGCTGGCAAGGACTTCAAGGGCAAGACAGTCGTTATCTCTGGTTCAGGAAACGTAGCACAGTACGCTGTACAGAAGGCTACTACTCTCGGAGCTAAGGTTGTGACAATGTCTGACTCAAACGGTTACATCTACGATCCAGACGGTATCGACGAGGAGAAGCTCGCTTACATGATGGAGATCAAGAACGTACGCCGTGGCCGTGTTAAGGAGTATGTTGAGAAATACAAGAACGCACAGTACTTCGACGGCAAGAAGCCTTGGGGTGTTAAGTGCGACATCGCTCTCCCATGCGCAACTCAGAACGAGATCCAGGAAGAGGATGCTAAGACACTCGTTGCTAACGGATGCTGGTTGATAGCTGAGGGCGCTAACATGCCTTCTACTAACGAGGCTATCGCAGTTTACCAGAACGCTAAGATTCTTTACGCTCCAGGTAAGGCATCTAACGCAGGAGGTGTTGCTACTTCAGGTCTTGAGATGACTCAGAACTCTGAGCGTCTGCCATGGACACGTGAGGAGGTTGACGCAAGACTGCACCAGATCATGATCAACATCCACGCTACTTGTGTTAAGTACGGTAAGGAGGCTGACGGACATATCAACTATGTCAAGGGTGCTAACCTCGGTGGATTCATCAAGGTAGCTGACGCTATGCTTGCTCAGGGACTTGTATAATTAAGTCTTCAGTAAAACATATATAAAAGGAACCGCCCTGTTGCTCGACGCAGCAGGGCGGTTCTGTTTTTTGTGCCTTGTTCCTTACTCGTTCTTCAGGAACTTCATTTCCACTCTTCTGTTCTTGGCTCTGCCTTCGTCGGTAGAGTTGCTCTCGATAGGTCTTTCGCTGCCGTATCCGTGTGTCACGAGCCTGTCGGCAGGACAGCCCTCCTTCACGAGGAATTCCTTGACTGCGTCGGCTCTCTTTTGCGAGAGGTTCTTGTTGTACTTGTCGCTGCCTATGCTGTCGGTGTGTCCCGAGATTTCCACCTTCTCGGTGTTGCTCAATATGATTTTAGCCACACGCTCCAGCTCCGGTCTTGACTCCGGTAGCAAGTCGTATTTGCCGAAGTCGAAGAAGATATTGTTCAGCACCACAGCCCTGCCGCCTTTGAGCATGTCCTCGATGGAAGTGACGGTGATGTTCTCCTCGACTCTTTTGGCGTCTGATATTTCTCTCAGGTCGAGGCTGTTGGCTGTAGGGTAGATGTCGTCGCTCGCCACATAGTAGCCGTAGCGTTTGCCCAGCGGCAGCACGATGTAGAAGCTTCCGTCCACAGGGTCGCTCTTGGCTGTACCTATGGTTTTGCCGGTCTCCATGTCCTCCCATTTGATGGTGGCTGCTCTTGGCTTGCCGTTCTTGTCTCTTATCTTTCCGGCGATTGTCGCCACGTTGTTAGGGCGGTACTTCGCCGGCAGCTCTATGGAGTAGATGTCGGCGTGGTTGTTTTCCGTGAACTTGGAGAAGTACGCGAGTTTTCCGTCGGTCGATACCTTGTAGTCCTTGTCGCTCTTAGGCGTGTTTATCTCCTTGCCTATGTTCACAGGCTCGCTCCATTGTGTCCAGCTTGAGTCGCTCAGTCTCTTGCTCATGAATATGTCCTCCTCGCCCAGACCTCCGTGTCCAGCCGACGCGAAGTATAGAGTCTTCATGTCGGGATGCAGGAATGGCGAGCGTTCGCAGTATTTCGTGTTTATCACCGAGCCTAAGTTGATCGGTTTGCTCCAGTCGCCGTTCTCGTCTTTTATGGAGACGTAGATGTCGGTGTTGAATCGTCCTTCGGGGTCGGTGTCGTTATAGACTGCTCCGGAGTGGTAGTTGTCTTTGTATTTAGAGGCGAACATGATTACGTTGCCGTCGCTCGACAGCGACACGTCGGCTTGCCATATTCCTTGGTTGATGACCGATGTGAGTTTCTCGGTTTTCCATCCCTTGTCGGTCTTCACAGCCGACATGAGTTTTCCGTTCTTGAAGAATATCAGCGATGTTCCGTCGGTGCTTATCGCTTCCACAGCCTCGTTGCTCGACAGGCTCGAGAGCTCCTCCACCTTTATGCCTTTGTTCCACATGCTTTTGCCCTTGGTGCTGTAGAATATGTCCTCGGCTGGCTTGCCGGTTCTGGAGCGTCCTTTGTCTCGGCGGCAGAAGTAGATGAAGTTGCCGTCGGCCGAAATCACAGGGGCGTATTCGTCGTCGTTGGTGTTTATGCCGCTCACTGGCACAGGCACAATCTTCGTGTTCTCCTTGGCTTCGAGTGTGGCGAGCAGCGCGTTCATCTTCTTAGGGTGTTTCTCGAAGTACGGCAGGTAGAGCCTTGCCGTTGCGGCGGCTTCAGCCCAGTTGCGGCTTTCCACCTTTCCGCCTATTATATATTGGACGAGGAAGAAAGCCTTGTCGTTAGGCGCGGCGTTTTTTATGAACTCGGCGAAGTCCTTGTCTTTCAGTTTGAGCCACTGCTTGGCGAGTTTCATGTCCTTCGTCTTCATTTTCGCCACAGTCGGCATCTTGTACTTTTTGTAGAAATCCGTGATGGTCTCTATCGTTCCGTCAGCGGTATAGACGTCGTGGAACAGTGTATCGACCTGGCTTTCTATCGCCGTGCCTCGGCTGGCGTTGAACAGTTCGGTCGTCTTGTCGATGTCCCAGGTCTTGCTGCATTCGTCGTAGAGTTTCTGTAGCTCGTAGTCGGAAAGCGCACTCTCTTGCGCCGCAGATGTAAACGTAGCGGCGGCGAGCGCAATGCATGCGATTGCGTTTCTTTTCATATTCATAGTGCTTTTTAAACTTAAGGTTTAAGCAAATATAGAGAAAGAAGTCAAGAAAGAACAGATTCTCGGCTCTTTTAAGATTTGTGGGGTGAGGTTTTATGGCTTACCAGTCGAACGTGAGCTGTTGTTGCGATTGCGCGCTGTCGGGTATGAGCGGACTGGCGACGGTCAGGCCAAGCAAACGCACCGAGCGGCCGGAGATGTCCACGTCCTCCAGCAGAGCATGGGCTGTGCGCAGTATCTCGTCCATCGACTCGATAGGCGCATTGCCGGTGAAGCTGTGTGTCGTTTGCCGGAAGTCGCTGTACTTCACCTTCAGCACGAGCGAACGCCCCTTAAAGCTGTTCTTTTCCAGTCTGCGGACCAGTTCCGAAGCTAATGGTGTGAGCGCTACCGACATGTCCTCGTACGTCGTCAAGTCCTCGGCGAAGGTGCGTTCGCAGCCCACCGATTTGCGCACCCATTCGGTCACGACGGGGCGATGATCGATGCCTCGCGCGAAGTCATAAAACACTCTGCCCATCTTGCCGAACACGCGTGTGAGTGTGGCGAGCGGCACGTCGCGCAGCTCCTTGCCTGTGAAGACCCCCAAGGTGTGCATCCGCTGCGCCGTCTTTTCTCCCACGCCCCACAGCTGCTCCACCTTCAGTCCGTCGATGAAGTCCAGAGCCCTGTCTGGATGCACGGTGCACAGGCCGTTGGGTTTGCGGTAGTCGCTGGCTATCTTCGCTAAGAACTTGCAGTAGCTCACGCCAGCGGATGCGGTAAGCCCCGTTTCCTCGAGTATGCGCTGCTTTATCTCGCGCGCGATGTCCACCGCCAGTGTCATTCCCTTCTTGTTGGCGGTCACGTCAAGATACGCCTCGTCCAGGCTCAACGGTTCGATTATGTCGGTGTATTCGTGGAAGATGCTGTGCACCTGCCGTGATATTTCCTTGTACCGTTCGTAGCGCCCCTCCACGACAATCAGGTCGGGGCACAGACGGTGCGCCGTGGCTACAGGCAGTGCGGAGTGTATGCCGTATTTGCGTGCTATGTAGTTGGCTGTAGCCACCACGCCGCGCGGTCCGTCGTATCCCACCACGACCGGATGACCTTTGAGCGCAGGATTGTCGTGCTCTTCTACCGAGACGAAGAACGCGTCCATGTCTATGTGAATAATCTTGCGGTACGCCATCGTTTTGCGGAGCGTGTTTTACCCTTACATCCTCATTTGCTCGAAGAAGTACCCCAGCAGCTTAGGTTCGAACAGCAGCGGGAACACAATTCCGTAAACGGCGCCGGCGAAGTGGGCGAGGTGTCCGATGTTGCTGCCGCCTCTCTTTGCCATATACGCACTGTAAGCCAGATATATAGCGCCGAACACGTATCCTGGAACCGGTATTGGTATGAACATTATCATAATGCCGATTTTCGGATTGATAAGAATCGAGGCGAAAAGCACTGTCGAAATCGCTCCAGACGCTCCTACAGCGTGGTAGAACGGGTCGCGCTTGTGCTTTATGAGGTCGGGCACCGATGCCGCGCCCAAGGCTGTGATGTAGAATACGGCGTAAAGCACGGTTCCTATGCCTTTGCCGTATATCGCACTGAATGCGCCTTCCACGAGATAGCCGAAGAAGTAGAGCGTGAGCATATTGAACAGCAGATGCCCCCAGTCGGCATGCACTAATCCGCTGCTGAACAGTCTGTGCCACTGCTTCTTGTCTATCACATAATACGGGCAAAAGTCGAGTTTGCCGAACCACTCTCCGTGTCTCAGTCTCTCTGGCAGAACGCTGCTGCGGTCGCCAAATGCGGCGATGGACACATACACTGTCGCTATTATTATGATTGTCGTTACCATGTCTCAAAAATATGCATTTTTTCAGAAAGATTGATTCCCTTACGGAATGGCAGTTGTCGGCTATTTATTTTCAAATGTCTATATTTGTATTCATCTGACTAAAATCGTTATGAAAAAACTCTTTCTTCTTGACGCATACGCGCTTATATACCGTGCTTATTACGCATTCCTGAAAGTGCCGCGCATCAATTCCAAAGGACTTAACACATCAGCCATATTCGGATTTCTTAACACACTGCAGGAAGTGCTGCGCGAACAGCAGCCGACACACTGCGCCGTGGTCTTCGACCCGGGAGGCAAGACCTTCCGCCACGAGGCTTACGAGCAGTACAAGGCGCAGCGAGAGGAGACGCCTGAGGACATCCGCAAGTCGGTGCCGATAATCAAAAGGCTCGTCGAGGCGTACAACATCCCCGTGATTTCTGTTGACGGATTCGAGGCTGACGACGTGATAGGCACGCTCGCCTACAAGGCTTCGGCTGAAGGCATGGACGTGTACATGATGACTCCCGACAAGGACTACGGACAGCTTGTGGGCGACCACCGCTATATGTTCCGTCCGCGATTCGGAGGCGGCTTTGAGACATTGGGCGAGAAGGAAGTGCTGGAGAAGTGGGGGCTCAAGCGTGTTGACCAGGTGATAGACCTTCTCGGACTCATGGGCGACAGCTCGGACAACATACCGGGATGTCCGGGTGTGGGCGAGAAGACGGCAGTGAAGCTGCTCACAGAGTATGACAACATAGAGAATCTGCTGGCTAACACAGAGTCG
The DNA here is from genome assembly GCA_946183755.1 of uncultured bacterium. Classification (GTDB taxonomy): domain Bacteria; phylum Bacteroidota; class Bacteroidia; order Bacteroidales; family Paludibacteraceae; genus UBA4363. The sequence goes on from CAMHCZ010000050.1 coordinate 6,037, forward strand.
CTCAAGGGCGCTATGAAAAAGAAGGTGGAGGAGAACAGAGAGCAGATCGAGTTCTCCAAGTTCCTGGCCACGATAAAGACCGATGTGCCTGTGGAATACGACGAGGAGGCGCTGAAGGTCGTAGAGCCGGACGTGCCGAAGTTAGTGGACTTGTTCACAGAACTGGAGTTCCGCAAGCAGTTGGAGAAACTGACGGGAGCGGCTCCTGCACAGCAACCGTCGCAGCCTGACTTGTTCTCCGCCATGGGGCAGTCTGTGCCAGCGCCTGCGCCAGCGGTTTCTACACTTTTATCGGCTGAAAGCGTTGAGCACAATTACATCTGCGTGGACAGCGACGAGAAACTGGACGAGTTGCTGAAAGCCCTTTCGTCGGCAGAGGAGTTCTGCTTCGACACCGAGACGACGTCTGTCGATGCGATAAGCGCCGAGCTTGTGGGCATGTCCTTCGCCGTGAAGGAGCATGAGGCTTATTATGTGCCGGTGAGCGCTTCGCGCGACGAGGCGATGGGGCTTTTGGCTAAGTTCAAGCCTTTGCTCGAGGATAAGAGTATCCGCAAGATAGGCCAGAACATGAAATACGACATCCTCGTGCTTGCCAATTACGGCATCGAGGTCAAGAACCTGTACTTCGACACGATGATTGCCCACTACATAACCAATCCTGAACTGCGCCACAACATGGACTACATGGCGGAGTCGCTGCTGGGCTACAGGACCATTCACATCGACTCGCTCATAGGTACAGGCAAGGCGCAGAAGTCGATGCGCGACGTGCCGGTGGCTGATGTCGCCGAGTACGCGGCTGAGGATGCCGACATCACGCTGCAACTGTACAATGTGCTGAAAAAGGACATGGTGGACGAGAAGGGTAAGCTCTTCTTTGACATCGAGATGCCGCTCGTCAAGGTGCTCGCACGCATGGAGCGCAACGGAGTGCTCATCGACGACTTCGCGCTTGCACAGAGCTCGCAGATAATGTCGGCGGAACTTGTGAAGATAGAGCGTGAGGCTAAGTCGCTTGCCGGCGATGAGGCTCTGAACATAAGCTCGCCTAAGCAGGTGGGCGAACTGCTCTTCGAGAAACTCAAGCTGGTGGAGAAGCCTCGCAAGACCAAGACCGGACAGTACGTCACCGACGAGGAGACGCTGCAGTCGCTTGCCGGCAAACACGACATTGTGGACAAGATACTGCAATACCGTGGCGTGAAGAAGCTGCTCAGCACCTACATCGACGCGCTGCCTAAACTCATAAACACCAAGACAGGAAAGATACACACATCGTTCAACCAGACTGTCACAGCCACTGGACGACTGTCGTCGAGCAACCCGAACCTCCAGAACATACCTATACGCGAGGAACAGGGCAAGGAGATACGCAAGGCGTTCATAGCCGAGCCGGGCTGCGTCTTCCTCTCTGCCGACTATTCGCAGGTGGAGCTGCGCATAATGGCGCACCTGAGCGGCGACGAGCATCTTGTGGCTGCCTTCAGGAGCGACGAGGACATACATGCCGCCACAGCCTCGCACATCTACCATCTGCCGATAGAGGAAGTGACCAAGGACATGCGCCGCAAGGCCAAGACGGCGAACTTCGGCATCATATACGGCATCTCGGCTTTCGGACTTGCCGAGAGGCTCGGAATATCACGAAGCGAGGCGAAGCAGCTCATCGACGACTATTTCGCGTCGTTCCCTAAAGTCAAGGAGTATATTGAGCAGTGCAAGGCGACAGCCAGAGGCAACGGATATGTGGAGACCGTGCTGCACCGCCGCCGCTACTTGCCGGACATTCTATCGCACAACGCCAATGTGCGCGGATTCGCTGAGCGCAATGCAGTGAACGCGCCTATACAAGGCTCAGCCGCCGACATTATAAAGATAGCCATGATAAACATCGACCGCCGCATGACTGAGCTCGGACTGAAATCGACGATGATGCTTCAGGTTCACGACGAATTGAACTTCAACGTGCCGAAGGATGAGCTTGACACGATGAAAAACATAGTCAAGGAGGAGATGGAAGGCGCATTCAAACTGTCTGTGCCGCTGCGAGTTGACATAGGCGTGGGCGACAACTGGCTTGAAGCGCATTAAACTCACGACAGAAACTAAAACAAAAGGCTCGCATTGTCTGCGGGCCTTCGTTTTATTCCTTTGGCAATTCCTTCGATGGTCTGATGTTCCGGAAGTTCATCCAGAATTCGCCTTCCTTGTATTTCTTAAGGCTCATTTTCGGAACGTAGAGCGGTATGTCGAGGTCGTAAGTCAGGTCGGCGTCTATGATAGGCGGTCTGGCGGCGCGGCATCTTATGTATTTCAGTCCGGTGCAGTCGCCCAGTATCTCGTCGCCTATCTCCTTCACGCTGCTCGGTATCTCTATCGAGGTCAGCCCCGTGCAGTTCTTGAACGCCCATTTGTCTATGTCGGTCACGCTTTTCGGTATGTTTATCCTGGTTAGTTTCCGGCACTCCTCGAAGGCGCAGTATCCTATCGTGCTGACGTACTTAGGCACGGAGAATTCGCCCGACACGGTCTGCGGCACTCTTATGAGTTCAGTTCTGTCCTTGTTGAAGAGTATGCCGTTCTCCGAGTCGTACTCGGTGTTTTCCGGGTCCACGTTTATCGCGGTCAGGCTGGTGCATCCGGTGAAGGCGTCGTTTATCTCCTCCACCTTGGCAGGGATGTTTATCGTCGTGATTCTCGCACAGCCCTCGAAGGCTCTGTCCTCGATGACAGTCACTGTGGCAGGCATGTTGAATACGCCTTCCTTGGCTTGCGGCACAGTCAGCAGCACGGTCTTGTGGCGGTCGTAGAGCGAGCCGTTGTCCGAGGCGTATTTCGTGTTGCCTTCCTCCACTGTTATGCTTTTCAGATTGGCGCAGCACCCTATGAAAGCCATTTCGCCTATGTGGCTCACGGTTTTCGCTATCTTTATCTCGCTGCCGTTGTATCTCTCGAAGGCGTCGTCCTGGATTGTTTTCACAACGTAGGTTTTGCCGTCGATTTTCACTTTCTGCGGTATGTTCAGTTTGCTCTTCTTCTCGCTCACGTATGTCACGCTTGCGTACTTGTTGCCCTTGCCGGCCGCTGTTTCTATCTGGTAATAAACGCCGTCTATCTCGGTCGGCATCTCCTCCTTGTTGTACACGTCGGAGAAGCATCGCCACATTGGTGAGCTTCTGTATCTGCCGTAGCTCGACTTAGGCACATAGAGCGTGGCGGAGCAGTCGGCGAATCCGGTGGTGAATGGCGGTTTGCTTGCGTCGCATATTATGAACCTCAGGCTCGGGCATTCGTCGAAGTCGTCTTTTATCATCGTTATGCTGCTGGGCAGATGCACCATTATCAGGTCCGGGCTGTCCTTGAATGCGCCTTCTTCTATGCCTTTCACTTGGAGCTTCTCGCCGTTTATGGTCACGGTGGCTGGGATTATGACCTCGCCGCTGTATTTCTTCTCTCCGCCTACGACGTATGCTTCTCCGGCCTCGGTCTCATAGTAGATGCCGTCTATTTGCGTTTGCGCCGTTAATGCGGTAATCAGGATCTGCGCCGCTAATATGCTTAGAAATCTCTTCATCTGCCTTTTGATCTCTTTTGCGCAAATTTAATCACATAATCCGTTTCACACAGATGAGGAGAGTAAATTATTCTTATGGCATTTATTGTATATAGAAATCGTTTTGCTCGTAGTTTAACAGAGGGGTGTATTTGGCTATAATCATTTTCTTCAGATATGCCTTTTGATATGGATTCGCTTTTTTCATGAAGTTGACATCGTTTTTGAAATCGGAGTGTCCTTCTTGGCTTATGTTAGGCAATTCCTTGTCCAGAAAATCCAGTGTGATAGTGTGCAGTTCCTTTGTCTCTGTATCGTATGCGTAATGATATCTTTTCCCTGTGGGATGTTGGTAAACAATGAAGCCGGTCAGAAGTCCTATGGCCACGCCTGAAACAACTTGCGCAGTGGCGTAAAATGCGGCTCTCTGCTTGGTCATAGCTGCATGAAACAAGAGGTATCTGCCGTTGCTTATCAGTTTGGTGTAGCCTTTCTGAACTTTGAAGGCGGAGCCGTTTAGATATAGAGTGTCCCCATCAGAGTAAGCCCAGGCTTTTTTCTTCAACAGCTTTTTCGTCTTTTTGTCGTCGGATTTCAGCACGTAATCATTTCTGTCGTTCGGGCATCCCTTGAGTTTTACTATCTGCGCTGAATCTTTCACAGAGGGTGTCTTGCTCACTATTTCCTCAAGGCTCATATATATTCCCTGCGGATAATTCACTTGCGCGGTTGCGCTGTGCGCCATCAATACGGCAGCTAATGCCAGAAATATGTTTTTCATGTGTTTATAATAATCTAAGAATGTCGTGAAGTTCCTTTCGTACCATTTGTTTTTATGGATAAACAAAAGCAGCAACATCAGTTTCAGGATTATAGTCGTAGAAGTTTTCCTTTGTGTATTTGTATATTTTCAAGACATTACTCCCTCCTGGCAAAGCATCATACTTCTGTCCTTCTTTTGCTTCTATTGGCGTTGCAGATATAATGACATAAAAAGTATCTATTTTCTCTGTGTTGAAATAGTCAACCCATGAGTTAGACTCTTCGCCATAAAAATCCAAACTGCCACCGATGGAATCGAATGGCATTATTGTTTCTTTTTTTGACTTTAATACACGTGAAATTCTGATTGTCTATATCTCCTTTTGCATGGGCATAAAAAGAGAATCCTATGTAATCGGCGGAGTTGTTTGTGAGCCTATATAATACGACCTGCATTTGAGGACCAAATATTTCATAGCAAGAGGTTAACGAACAAAATATTATGATAGTGAGGACTATTTTTATTCTTTCCATATTTGATGCAGCTAAAAAATGTTTGGTTTGTATGGACTATTAGGATAATAAGGATTTATGCTGCGAGGATCTGCATTGGGATATCTCCAAAAATCCCATTCGTCATCCGTTTTGTTTATTCATATGATCTTACAATTATTCCTTCCATGTCCTCTTTGTATGGGTATATTATAGGTTCT
>CAMHCZ010000051.1 GCA_946183755.1 uncultured bacterium
AACAGCCGTGGAAACAATCCGTTTGACACGTTCCGTCCTGCTGATGTTGACCCTCAGTTGAACTTTGATTTGAACTTCGACGAGTTCTTGCCTGGGCAGAGCAATCAGCTTGCCCGTTCGGCAGGTCTGAGCATAGCCAAGAATCCTGGAAAGACTTTCAATCCGATGTTCATATACGGACCGTCTGGAGTGGGAAAGACACATCTTGCAAACGCTATAGGTGTGGCGGCTAAAGCCAACAATCCGTCATTGCGTGTTCTGTATGTGTCGTCAAATACATTCCAGCTCCAGTTTACAAATGCCGTAAGACAGTCGTCGGTGAATGACTTCATAAACTTCTACCAGACTATAGACTTGCTCATCATTGACGATGTGCAGCAGATAATAGGCAAGAAGTCCACCCAAAACACATTCTTCAATATCTTCAACCATCTGCATCAGATGCACAAGCAGATAGTCTTGACATCTGACAGAATGCCGACACAGTTCAACGATATTGAGGAAAGGTTGCTCACGCGTTTCAAGTGGGGACTTGTGGCTGAGTTGGAGAGACCTGACGCGCAGCTCAGAAGAGACATTCTCAAGCATAAAATCTACAAGGACGGAATACACATGTCCGAAGAGGTGGTTGACTACATAGCCGAGAATGTGTCGGATAATGTGCGTGACCTTGAAGGCGCCATCGTGTCTATTCTTGCTCAATCGACATTCAGAAACGTCCCTGTGGATTTGAGCCTGGCTGACAAGGTTGTGTCTAATCTGGTGACAGTGCGTCCTATGACCATAACTCTGGAGCAGATACGTTCTACTGTGTGCGAATACTTCAACATAGACGAGAAGGATATTCAGACCAACAGCCGCAAGAAAGAAATAGTAATAGCAAGGCAGATAGCGATGTATCTGTCCAAGCAATACACAAATAATTCCCTCAACGCGATTGGCAATGCGATCGGCAAGCGAAATCATGCGACAGTCTCTCACGCTTTGCAGGCTGTGAAAAACCAGCTCGAGACCGACCGTGACTTCAAGGCCGCTTTCAATGCCATTGAGACAAAACTCAGAAATAGAAAATGATTTACAGATTTATAGTTCTTTCCGACGAGGTAGAAGATTTCGTACGCGAAATCTCTATCGATGCCGACTCCACATTCCTCCAGCTTAATGACGCTATACTGGATTCTGTCGGCTATTCACACGACCAGATGACTTCCATTTTTGTGACAAACGAGAATTGGGAGAAGAAGGCTGAGTTCACGCTTATGGACATGGGTTCGGACTTCGATGACGATTCGTATGTAATGAGCGAGTCTGTGCTGCGCGACCAGAATTTCGACAAAGGTCAGCGCCTGCTCTTTGAGTACGACAACATAAGCGGACGTGTGTTCTTCCTTGAACTCAAGGAAATCGTATTGGGCAAGAACCTCGACAAGCCAGAGTGCACATATTCCGAGGGCGACGCACCAGCGCAGCTCATGGATATTGACGACTTTGACTCCAAGGTTGTAAAGGGCGGTGCGGCTAAGACGGACGACTTTATAGACGATGCTTTCGCGGGCGGCGAGGAAGGCTTCAACGACGACGAACTTGATGACGAGTCTTTCTCGTACGGCGATTTCTCAGAAGAGATGTAACGAGCATTTGCTTATAATATGACAGCCCAGCTTTTTCAGGTTGGGCTTTTTTATTAAATTTGTATTTATGAGTAACAAGCTGGTTGTCATAGTCGGACCGACTGGAGTGGGCAAGACGGCCGCTGCCATAGCGGTGGCCAAGCATCTTGGCTGTTCTGTGGTCTCGGCGGACTCACGCCAGATGTTTCGCGAGATGGCGATAGGCACGGCGGTTCCGACGGTTCAGGAGATGGACGGTGTTCCTCACTATTTCATTCAGGATCGCAGCGTCGCCGATTATTACTCGGCTGGCAAGTATGAGCTTGATGCTCTGGCGTTGCTCGACAGTCTGTTTGGACAGTCACCTATGCAGGTGCTTGCGGGCGGCTCAATGATGTATGTAGATGCGGTGTTGCGCGGTTTCGATGATATCCCGAGAATATCCGCTGAGACGAGGCAAAGGGTTCTTGACATGCTTGAGAAGGGCGGTCTGGAGGCTCTTGTGGACGAACTTGGGCGTGTGGATCCAGGTTCGTTGGAGAGATTGGACCTTAGGAACAGGCAGAGAGTGGTGCATGCTCTGGAAGTGACATTGCAGGGAAATGTGCCTTATTCTGAACTTCTTGGAAAAAAAGTTGCCAAAAGGAACTTTGAATTCATAAAGATAGGGTTAAATTTGCCACGCGATATTTTATATCAGCGAATCAATGCCCGTGTGGACTCGATGATGGACGCCGGGCTGCTGGAAGAGGCGCGTTTGTTGTTGCCGATGAGGCATCTGAATGCCTTGAACACAGTGGGTTACAAGGAACTGTTCAATTACTTTGACGGGTTGTGGACACTGGATTTCGCTGTCAGCATGATAAAGCAGGACACCAGACGCTATGCCAAGAGGCAGCTGACGTGGTTCAAGTCGGATGAATCGGTGGAGTGGTTTGCTCCAGACGATATTTCTGGCATTTTGTCATGCGTTGATAAATTTATTGAGAAGAATTGAATATAGTTTTAACAGGCATATTACTCGGCATATTCATCTCGATTCCGGTCGGGCCTATTGCTGTGCTTTGCATACAGCGTACACTCGACCGTGGCAAGTATCACGGATGGATTACCGGATTGGGGGCGTCGCTTTCGGATGTGTTTTATTCCACGCTTGCAGTCTTCGGACTTTCGTTCGTTGTGGATTTCATACAGGCGCACCAGTTCTTCATAGAAATCATCGGAGCTATAGTTATATTCATTTTCGGCTATTGCCTTTTCCGTTCCAACCCTTCGGTCAACCTGACAGCAAACCGGACGAAGAAGGAAAGCTACCTTCAGGACTTTGTGACTGCGTTTGCTATCACAGTGTCCAATCCGTTGATAATTTTCCTTTTCATTCCTCTTTTCGCACAGTTCGACTTTGTTACGGCCGATGCGTCTATCGACAAGATAGCCATAGCCATGTTCGCCGTGTTTGTAGGCGGTTCGCTGTGGTGGTTCGCTCTTACGTCGATAGTCAATCTGTTCCGTCGCAAAATCAATGTCCGTGGTCTCGGTCTTATAAACAAGATTTCCGGAGGCGTACTTATGGGCATATCCGTATTCGGACTTTTCGCTGCCATTTGTCATAAGTTCTTCATGTAATTGTATGTCAGGGAAAAAGGGGAGCATAGCAATCATCGAATTCAGCGATTCTCATCATGAATGTATCTATTCTCAGATATTATTTCTGAAAGAGCAGTATGATATTTACCTCATTTGCAATGAGAAATTGAGAAACTTCGTCAGCCATTTCGACAATGTTGAAGGCTTCTTCTTTCTTAGTGGCGGCGATATTCTGAGCCAAGCAAAATCAATACTTGCCGACAAGCGCATAGGCAATGTGATACTGAACACGGCTTGTGGTCGTGAGGTGCTGAAGTTCGTTTATATGTGCTTGTTCATGAATGTTCGTTTTTATGGCGTTCAGCATAATATATACAGGTTCTTGCACATCGGGTTGCAGACGTTTATAAACTTCAGGATGTCAGGGTATTTTGTTCTTGCGGATTATATTCACAGCAACATACCATCATCATTCAAGACACCAACAGTTCCTTTTTATCCGTCTTGTTTCAAACTTGAGGACTTGAGCCCGGTGATTAAGCCCGATGGCGAGCTATGGGTCGTTATTCCAGGTGGTGTCAACTTCAAACGTCGAAATTTCTTCGAACTTATAGAAGGGTTCAAAAATGAATTGCCAGCGCCTAATATTAAATTCGTGATATTGGGCAAAGTGGCAAAAGAGAACGAGGATTTCGTGACATTCGAGGCGGAATTGAGAAGATTAGGCTTGTATGACAGGTTCATGTTCTTCGAAAAGTACATACCTAACGAATTGTTTTATTCATACATTAACCAGGCTGATTTGATACTTCCTTTGATAAATACAGACGTTACAGGAAGGCATTTCAATTATACCACATATCAGGTTTCCGGCACATTCAATCTTTCGTGGGGATTCAAGCGCCCGATGCTTCTGGAGGATTATTACAAAAAACATGAACCTTTTGCGTCTTGCTCGTTTTTCTACACTAAGCACCACATGGCGGAAGCGTTGAACCGATTGGCGGCAGAACGCTCTATGCTTGATGAGAAAAGACGTAGTATTGAGAAGTGCAAGTTCCTTTCCTTTAACTTCCAGAAAGAGAGGTTCTTGTCTGTTTTTAAGTGACAGTGAAAGCTTTTTGAACAAAACAATAAAGGCTGCCTATTGGCAGCCTTTATTGTTCACGTATATCTCTTGGATTATCTCAGTTTAGCGCCGAGCTTGTCTTCGAGGGCTTTCTGTATCTTCTGCATTATAGCGTCAATCTGTGCGTCCTTCAGTGTCTTTTCCTCGTCTTTGAGTATGAATGTCGCAGCGTATGATTTCTTGCCTGGCTCGAGGTTCTTGCCTTGGTAAACGTCGAAGAGCGTAACCGACTTCAGCAGTTTGGTCTCGCTTTGCTTTGCCACCTTTTCGATGTCGGCGAACTTCACGTCGTTGTTGACGAGCAGTGCGAGGTCTCTCTTCACTTCAGGGAACTTAGAAATCTCGGAGAACAGGACTTTGTGTCCCTTGAGCGCCTTGAGCAGCCAGTTCCAGTTGATGTCGGCGAAGAATACTTCTGTGTCAATGTCGAACGCCTTTGTGAGTTTTGCGCTCACGCTTCCGATTATGGCAATCTGTTTGCCGTTGCCGGCTTTCAGTCCGATGGCCTGGTTGAACAGCTCGCTTTCTGCGTCAACCCACTCGTATTTTGTGACGCCGGCTTTCTTCATTATGTTCTCTACATAAGCCTTGAGCTCGAAGATGCTTGTCTTCTCCTCTTTTCTAACCCATGACTGAGGGCCCTTGTTGCCGGCAATCCACAGGGCGAGGTGGTAGTCCTCGGAGTATGATGACAGCACGATGTCGTCGCGGTGGCGCTCAGGATGGTAGTAATAGCAGTTGCCGAACTCATAGAGCTTGAGGTTCAGGCTCTTGTGGTTGCGGTTTCTTGCTATACTCTCGAGTCCGCCGAAGAGCAGTGTCTGGCGCAGTACGTTCAAGTCCTGGCTCAGCGGATTCATCAGTCTCACGCAGTTCTCCTCCTTGTACTCGTTCAGCGCAGAGTAGTAAGCCGACTTTGTCAGCGAGTTGTTCATTATTTCGTAGAAACCGCATGAAGTCAGCTGGTTGGAGATGAGGTTCTGCAGCTTGTGTGAGTTAGGGTTTGGCGAGTATGAGAGTGAGGAGTGTACGGTCGAGTCGATGTTTATCTTGTCGTAGCCGTAGATTCTCAGTATGTCCTCCACAACGTCGGCTGGGCGTGTCACGTCCACTCTGTATGTCGGAATCTCAAGTGTCAAGCCTTCCTCGTTCTCGTTCTTTATCTCCATTTCAAGACCTTTAAGTATGGTCTTGATGTCGTTCTTGTCAATGTGCTGTCCGACGAGTTTGTCGATGTAATCGAACTTCAGTTCTACAACGGCTGGCTTTATCGGTGCAGGGTATTCGTCTATGATGTCGCAAGCGATTTTTCCGCCGGCAACTTCCTGTATGGTCAATGCGGCGAACTTCAGCACGAATATTGTGTTGTTAGGGTCGCATCCTCTTTCGTATCTGAACGACGCGTCGGTCGATAGTCCGTGTCTTCTCGCTGTTTTTCTTATGGTCACAGGGTTGAAGTATGCGCTCTCGATGAACACGTTCTTCGTGTTTTCTGTGATTCCGGACTTCGCGCCGCCGAACACACCTGCGAGACACATAGGCTCGTTCTCGTTGCAGATGACGAGGTCCTCGGACGATAGTTTTCTCTCCACACCGTCAAGTGTTGTGAACGGAGTTCCGTCAGCGAGCTTCTTGACGATGACGTGCTTGCCGTCTATCTTGTCGGCGTCGAATGTGTGTATAGGCTGTCCGAGCGAGAACAGCACGTAGTTCGATGCGTCCACGACGTTGTTTATAGATCTCAGTCCTATAGACTCGATGGCTTTCTTCAACCATTCTGGCGACTCCTTGACCTCGACTCCAGCCACTACGACGCCCGAATATCTTGGCGCGTCCTCTGTCGATTCCACGCTCACTTTTATCTGGTAGCTGTTGTCGTCCACCTTGAACGCGTCCACGTTAGGCTTGTTCAGTTTGTACTCAGGGTTGCTGAGCGCATAGCGTGCCGCGAGGTCTCTTGCGCATCCGTAGTGCGACACGGCGTCGCTTCTGTTTGGCGTGATGTCAACCTCTATCACAGCCTCGCTCTCGATGTTGTAATAATCCTTGGCGAGGGTGCCAACCTTGGTGTCGGCTGGCAGTACGATGATTCCGTCGTGGCTTGTGCCTACGCCAATCTCGTCCTCGGCGCAAAGCATTCCGTACGATTCTACGCCACGGAGCTTTGACTTCTTTATTGTGAATGACTTGTCGCCGTCATAGAGTATTGTTCCTATAGTGGCAACAACGACTTTCTGTCCTGCGGCTACGTTAGGCGCACCGCAAACTATCTGCAGAGGCTCGCCTTCGCCGATGCTGACCGTTGTCACGTGCAAGTGGTCGGAGTCCGGATGCGCCTCGCATGTGAGCACTTCGCCCACAACCAAGCCCTTCAGGCCGCCCTTGATTGTTTCTACTTCCTCTACTCCATCTACTTCAAGACCTATTGAGGTCAGATCGTCTGCTACTTCCTGCGCAGTTTTGTTTACGTTGATGTATTTCTTGAGCCAACTGTATGATACGTTCATAACTCTTTATATATGTTTTTTCCTTGTTTCTAATTAAAACACGCAAAGATAGTTATTTATGCGCTTTTTTCCCACTAAAATCCAATTTTCCATGGTGCGGGACTTTCTATCACAATGCGTTGTGCGGTCATGGGGTGGGTGAATTCCAGCCTTGTGGCGTGCAGATACATGCGGTCGGCTGCAGTATCGCCGTATAGAGGGTCGCCGAGTATGGGGTTGTTTAGTCCGTTGCGATGGGCGCAGTGCATGCGCAGCTGGTGTGTGCGGCCTGTGCGAGGGTAGAGCAGGATGTCGTTGCCGTGTCTTATGTAGTCGGTTACGGCCTCTTTGCCATGCTCATAGTCCACGCATTGCCGAGGACGGTTCAGAAAGTCGGACGACAGCGGCAGCGAGATGGTGCCTCGCTCCTCGGCGTCGCTCGGACTGCCGTGGCTGAGCATTGCCCTGTAGGTTTTGCGCACATCGTCGTGTGTGGCGAACAGCCGTTGCATGGCGGCGAAGGCTTCGTCGGTCTTTGCGGCGAGCAGTATGCCTGACGTGTCCATGTCAAGGCGGTGTGTCGCTTTGCATCCGATGATTTCTTGCACGTTCGGCAGATTCCGTTTGCCCGGCACCGAGAGCATTCCGTATGGCTTATCGACCGCCACGAACCAATCGTCCTCATAGAGCGTTGTCAGCTGGCTGCATACGGCTTTGCTTCTGTGTTGCGCGCTTATTCCGTGTATGTCCAGCCCTCCAGCCATCCACCATATTATCGGCTGGCAGCGCGACTGGCAAGGCTCGTAGAACATGCCGTGGTGCCGGACTTCTCCTTTTGGCGATTCGCCGTACCAGAATTCTACCAGTGCTAAAGGCTTGAGCCCGTGTGTGTTGGCGTATTGCAGCAGCTTTGGCGCGCAGCATTCTCCGGTGCCGCTTGGCGGAATTGTCTGGCGCAGGTTGTTTCGCTTGGCGTATTCGTCGAATACTTGCTGCAGGCTTTGTGTTTCGCCTATGGGATTTGTTATTTGAAACTGACTGAAAAGCCATCGCTGCAGGGCTTGCGAGCGTTCCTTGCGCTCAGTTTTTATGTCGGCGAGCCGCTTGCTGTCATTGCATTTCTGCGCCTCGTGGTTCAGTTGTGTTATTATCGCCTCGTGTGTCTTGAAGTACCCGTCGGGTTGCAGATAGTCGAATATCGCAGGCGCGTATCCGTCCCAGTCGGAGCGTCCGCATATCTGCCCGGAGTACGCTTTCAGCGTCTCGCCTGTGGTGGTTATCAGAAAGCCGAACATCTTGCCTCGGCTCACTTCCTCGCGCCATTCGGCATGCGCCTCGATGTCGGCTATTACCTGCCGCTTGGCTGCTTCGAGTGTCTCGTTAGTGATAACCATTTTTTATTGATACGGGAAAGAAAAAACGGTGCAGAGTTAGTCATTTTTTTCGGAACAGCAAAGCAAAGGACGCCTTCTGCGGTTTTTTTCTTTTCATGTAATTATGCTTGTTGAAAACTCTCTTTATCTTTACATTCCTATTCTTCATTAGGATTTAGAATGACTACACAAGAGCGGATAGAAATTTATCATCAGAAGCTGGAGGAAAGGTGGCGTTGTTTCGATGCCGAACGGTTTGTGTCGGCTGACCCCGTGCAGATAGTCCATGCCATGCGTGACAAAGGCGGCGACATAGCCGACATGGAGCTCTGCGCCCTCATGACGTGCATGATTGCGTGGGGCAACCGCAAGATGATAATACGAAACGCGACGAAACTCATGGAACGTGCTGCTTGGCGCCCGTACGAGTGGATTCTATCTGCCGGATTCGAGCAGTACGACGACTCCGAGTGTGTGCATCGTACGCTCAACTACGCCGGACTGAAGGCTGTGCTGCGTGAGTTATCGCCAGTTTATGAGCAGTACGGCTCGCTGAAGAATTATATAGAAAAGGAAAAACTGACCACCAAAGAACTGCTGACTCGCCTTTGCGAATGGACCAAGGCGGCTAAGATGGGCAGTCCGGAGCGCGGCTCTGCCTGCAAACGTCTTAATATGATGCTGCGGTGGATGGTGCGCGACGGTGGCGTGGATTTAGGACTCTGGAATACAGAAAAGGTGAACAGCGCGAGCCTTTACGCCATAATGGACACGCACGTGGCTCAGCAAGCCAACAAGATGGGGCTCATCTCGCATCCAAAGGAGAGCTGGAAGGCGGTGGAGGAACTTACCGCCATCTACCGTTCGTGGGACAGCGCCGACCCTTTGCGATTCGATATGGTGATTATGGAGCTGAACCTTGAGGAGTGCCTTTAGATGAGGCTTCTAATCTCCTCGCCCGACACGCATATCGGCTGACCTTTGTCGTTCTCGCTTATGCGGCAGTTTATGAATTTGCTGATGTCAAGTTTGTCTGTGTTCATCTGCCTGTCTAACAGATAGATGTAATATTTGCCAGTCGGGTTTTTGTATCCCGAAGCCGACATCTTGTCCTCGTCCCAGATGTAATGCTGCATCTTCAGCCTGTAGACGAGGAAATGCTCCTTGTCATCGACATTGTACATGATGGCGTAGTTGGCGTGCTTGACTTCCGGCGTCCTCAGCAGCGCGCCGTGTCTGTGCCCTTGCCTGATGTTGTAGTGGGGCTGTTCCTCGTCGCGGAATATCCAGTTGAAGTGGTCGGTGTCCTTGATGCATCCGATGATGAACACGCTGTCGTCAATGTCCGTCAGACATTCGGCTTCTGCCTCTTTCTTAGTGTCGATAAGGTCGGACAGATTGGCGCATGCTTTTTCCTCTTTTCCCATTTTGTTGTATATGCTTGGATTCTTCAATATTAACGATGTTTCTCGTTATTTATTTTAATATGGCATAAAAAAGGACGCTGTGTTTTAGCGTCCTTTCATCTTTCAGTGTCTATGTCTTACTCCAGACACATGTCCAGTTCTTTGATTATCGCATCCTTGTCCATGTGCTGACCGATGAATACGAGTTTTATCATTCTGTCGCCGTACTCCTCGTCCCAGTCTCTTGCCAGTCCCGGCTCTTTTCTCATCAGTTCAGCCAGCTCGTCGGCAGGCATTGTTGCGTACCACAGTCCGGCTTCCTTGACGCTCTTTTGTATTCCTGCCTGCTCGAACACGTAGCACATGTCTCTTTTCTCCTTGAAGTAGCACATGCCCTTGGCTCTGATTATGCTTTTAGGCCATCGGCGTGCCACGAAGTCGTCGAACTTGTTCAGGTCGAAAGCCTGGCGGCGGAAGTAAACGAACGTGCCTATGCCGTACTCGTCGCCGTGCGGATGGTCCTTGTCGTGATGGTGTCCGCAGTGGCACACGCCGTGCTCATGGTCGCAGTGGCTGTGGTCCTCGTGTTCGTGTTCATGGTGGTGCTCATGCTCATGCTCGTCGTGGTCATGGTGATGGTGGTGATGCTCGTGCTCATCATCGTCATCATCGTCTTCGTCAACGTGCTTTTCTATTTCGTTGATCCATGTGGCTGAGGTCGCCACCTTCTCGAAGTCGAACAAGTGCGTGTTCACCAGCTTGTCGAGGTCCACGTCGCCGTAGTTGCATTCCACGATTTCCGCCTTAGGCTGTATCGCCTTCAGTATCTCTTTGATTCTCTTGAGCTCCTCCGGCTTCACGTCGGCGGCTTTGTTCAGCAGTATCATGTTGCAGAACTCGATCTGCTGTATCACGAGGTTCTCGATGTCGTCGTCATCGTGCTTTTTCTGCAGGTCGTCGCCGCATCTGAACTCGCTTTGCAGTCTCACTGCATCGACAACCGACGCGATGCAGTCCAGTCTTATCTCGCCGTTTTCGGAATATTTGGCGTCGAGGTTAGGCATTGAGCAGATTGTCTGTGCTATAGGCGCAGGCTCGCAGATTCCGCTTGCCTCTATCACGATGTAGTCAAACTTCTTCATCGACGTTATGTCGTGCAGCTGCTCCACGAGGTCCATCTTCAGCGAGCAGCAGATGCATCCGTTCTGCAGCGCCACGAGGCTGTCGTCCTTCTGTCCCACGATTCCGCCTTTCTGTATCAGTTCCGCGTCTATGTTCACTTCGCCGATGTCGTTCACTATTACGGCGAATTTTATGCCTTTTTTGTTTGATAGTATTCTGTTCAGCAGTGTCGTCTTTCCGCTGCCGAGGTATCCGGTCAGCAGAAGCACAGGGATTTCTTTGTTCTCCAT
>CAMHCZ010000052.1 GCA_946183755.1 uncultured bacterium
TCATCGACCCGACCTACGGCCGCGCCATGAAGGGCAGGGCAGTGACGCAGATGAATCTTTTCCGCTACGATGAGGCTCACGAGCAATTCTCGGCGGCGATGGAGCTGTACGATGATGAGGCTCTGCGCCGTGACCATGACGAACTGCTGCGCCGTGCCGAGATGGCTGAGCACGATTTGAAGGACGCTGGCGGCGATGTTCTGCGCTTTGTTGTGGAGACGGCTTGTGATGAAGGTCTGACGGAACATTCGACGGTGGTTTATGTCCGCCGTGTGTGGGACAGAGCCATGGAGACGGCTTCTGTGGTTTTCGTGGAGGCGCTCAAGGCTTCCGCTGATGCGGCTACCGAGCGTGAGGCTTACGTTTCTGCGCTTGCGGAGTGCTTCGCGGCAGGACTGAATGCGTCGGAGATTAACGAGACGGCGACCGACAAGGAGCTCTCCGATGCCGGGTTCTGCGGACTGTTGGCAAAGCGAGGTTCCGCCGAGATAGCCAATGAAGCCGAGAGCCTTTCTCGCAAGGCGATAGTGGAGTACCGCAACCTTTCCGGCATAGCCTCATACGAGCGCGAGAACGGTGTCCGTGTGCCGGCGCGCAGTTATTTAGAGTGCGCCGTGGCTATGTTCCTTGCTGGCTCGTGCGTCAGCCAGCACAGGATGGGGCGTCACTGATTGTCGGCGATGTAGTAGATGTCGGCTTCCAAGCCGTGGCACGGTTCGAGTTTCTTTTTGTTGGGCTCGGTGTGGCTGGTTATCACCACGAAGTTGCCGCCCATCTCGTGAGCCTTTATCAGCACCGCTTCGAACACTTTGTCGAACGAACAGTCCTTGGCTTTCGTGCGTCCGTTGTTGTCCTCGGCTTTTGCGCTGCCTATCTTCACCGCGCCTTCTGGCAGTTTGTCCTTCTCCACCACCGTCACAAACGACTCCTCGCTCTTGGGCATCTGCTGCAGAGTGGTGGCTGTCACCAGCAGCGGCTTAGAGCAACTGCCTAAGGCTGTCGCCAGTGCTATGGCTGTAGCGGCTATTATGCTTTTCTTCATGGTCTGTTAGTTGTGGTTTTGTGATATGATTTTTGCCGGTATTCCGCCCACGGTCACATTGTCCGGCACGTCGCTCAGCACCACGGCGTTCGCTCCGATTATCACGTTGTCGCCTATCTTGATGTTGCCCAGAATCTTGCTCCCGGCGAAGGCTGTGACGTTGTCGCCCACGGTAGGCACTCCGGCTTTCTTGCCGCTGTGCACTCTGCCCACGGTCACGCCCTGGTAGATGGTGAAGTTCTTGCCTATCTTCACTTCCGGCGACATTATTATGCCCGAAATGTGGTGGATGTTCAGTCCCGGACCTACGTCTGTGCCTATCTTTATTTGTATGCCTGTGCGGTTGGTGTTGCGCCACATCTTCACTTCCACGAGCAGCTTCAATATTTTCGCCACGATGTTGCGCTTGCTGTTGAGATAGTTGCCTATCCTCAGCCAGAATGTGGTCTTGAAAGAGCTGTTGAATATCAGGTCTTTAATAAACTTAGGGAAAGAAAAACTCTCCCTAAGTCTGTAGTAGTCGCTTCTTATTAAGCCTTTTGTCTCTTTGAATGTCATGGATAACAAATCTTATTCTACTTGCGATGGCGCTCCGCTTATGTTGCCGCCTATGTTGCAGTTGTTCACCACAACGTTCTTCGTGTTGTTTATCGACAGTCCGGTCTTGGCCTCGTCCACGTTGATGTTTTCGAGTGTCACGTCGTGTATAGGCTTCTCCGCCACGCCTTGCATCACTATGGCTGCTTTTCTCACCTTCCTGCACTTCACGCCGTTCACGCGTATGTCGCTTATCTCGGTGTAGTTGGTGCTGCCGTTGCCTTCGTTGGCGTATTTCGTGGTTATGTATATCAGGTCCTCCACTTCGTCGAACTCGACGTTCTCGAAGTTTATGTTCTTGATGAATCCGCCACGGTCGGCGTTCGACTTCAGGTAGAGTCCTCTCTTGCAATACTCTGTCGTCTTGCAGTCCTTCACATACACGTTTCTCACGCCGGCCGACATCTCGCTGCCTATCACCACTCCGTGCAGTCCCTTGAACTTGCAGTTTCTTATTATGATGTTCTCGGTTGGGCGCGCGGTTTTCCATCCGTCGTTGTCTCTGCCGGACTTTATCGCCACGTTGTCGTCGCCGTTGTTGAAGTCGATGTTCTCTATGAGTATGTTTCTTGAGTATTCAGGGTCTATGCCGTCGTTGTTCACGAGCTTGGCGTCGTACTTCAGTCCGCGGCAGATGATGTTCTCGGAGCACAGCAGGTGTATGCACCAGAAAGGCGAGTTGGTTATCTTCACGCCCTCGATGTTTATCTTCTCGCTCTCGAAGAACTGCATGAGCTGCGGGCGCAGGTAGTGTCCTTTGCCGAACACACGGTTCTCGTACGGTGTGCCGTTGTGGTTCTGCTCTCGGCTGACCATCTTGTCTGGGTCCTGCAGTTTGCGCCATGTGCTGAACGTGTTGCCGGCGTTTCCGTCTATCGTTCCGTCGCCGGTTATGCTCACGTTCTTCACCTTATATCCTCTGATGAAAGGACTGTAGTTTCTCACGAAGGTGCCTTCCCACGAAGTCTCCACGACAGGGTAGAAGTCCGGGTTCTCTCCGAACTTGATTGTCGCGCCGTCCTTCAGTTCTATCCACACGTTGCTTGTCAGGTTTATCGGTCCGTTCACCAAGTATGTGCCGGCGCTCAGCACGATGTGCGCTCCGCCGTTCTTTTTCGCCTTTGCCATGGCCTTGTCGAAAGCCGGCTTGCAGTCGGTGCGGCCGTCGCCCTTTGCTCCGAGCGACTTTATGTTTATGACTTTCCACTTGCCTTTCTCGGCTCCGGTTATGCTGCTTAGGATGCTGTTGTACTCAGCCTCGCTGCCGGCGTTGGCTGTCAGTGCGCAGACGAGTGCCGCAGCCATGGCGATGATTGTTTTTCTCATAAGTATTGATTGGTTGTTTTGTGTTTAGTCCTCAAATATAGGAGTTTTTTCCGTTAGCCTATAAAAAATCAATCGGCGGACACATGACCGGTGTCCGCCGACGATTCTTAATCAATCAACAAATATTTCTGGAAAACCTGCGGCTTAATCGTAGAGTCCGTATTCCACAAGAATCTCCTCGAGTCTTTCCTGAGTCATAGGAGTAGGGATGACGAAGTTCTTGTTGTTCTCTATCGCCTTGGCAAGCTGACGGTACTCGTTGGCCTGCGCGCTCTCTGGGTCGAACTCTATCACGGTCTTCTTTCTGATTTCGGCTCTTTGCACGATGTTGTCTCTTGGCACGAAGTGTATCAGCTGTGTGCCGAGCTCCTTGGCGAACGCCTTGAGCAGGTCGAGCTCACGGTCGACGTTACGGCTGTTGCAGATGATGCCGCCGAGTCTCACACCGCCTTGTGTCGCGTACTTGGCGATACCCTTGCTTATGTTGTTGGCTGCGTAGAGCGACATCATCTCGCCCGATGCCACGATGTAAATCTCCTTGGCCTTGCCCTCTCTGATAGGCATTGCGAAACCTCCGCAGACCACGTCGCCCAGCACGTCGTAGAACACATAGTCCAGGTCGTCGGTGTAGGCTCCGAGTCTCTCGAGGTAGCCGATGCTGGTGATGATGCCTCGTCCGGCGCATCCCACACCCGGTTCAGGACCTCCGGACTCCACGCATCTTGTGCCCTTGAATCCGTCCTTCAGGATGTCGCTTATCTCGATGTCCTCGCCTTCCTCGCGGAGCGTGTCGAGCACTGTTCTCTGCGCCAGACCTCCGAGCAGCAGACGTGTAGAGTCCGCCTTAGGGTCGCAGCCCACTACCAGCACGTTCTTTCCTGCCTCGGCGAGTCCTGCGGTCAGGTTCTGTGTCGTCGTGCTCTTTCCTATTCCTCCTTTGCCGTATATGGCTATCTGTCTTAAATTTCCCATTTTGTGTGTTAAGTTTTAATTAGTTATTGTTTGGTTATTCTTGATTCTCGATTATGATTATTTGCCTCCTACTGATGCGCTGTAGATTCTCTCGAGGAACTGCAATGCGCCTCTGTAGCCGATGTGCGTGCGGTTTATTATCAGCGTTTCCGACGATGGTGTGGTTATCTCGAAGAACAGCGCCTGCTTCTTGTTGGCGAGTGTCAGCTCCCACGACGATGCCAGTATCAGCGGCTTGCCTCCTGTGAACTCCACACTGTCCACGAGCTGCTCGGCTATGTATCCGTCCTCCACGAAGTCCACGTCGATGCTCACGCCTTCGCTTATGTTGTTCTTGAAGTATTCGCTTATGGCTGGGCGGAACTTCTCCGGAGTGTTGTCGGTTATGACCACACGCTTAGGTATCAGTCCGATCTGGTCAGCCAGGAACTTGGAGTAAGCCAGTGCGTACGAAGCGTCGGCTACGATGGCGAACTCGCTCGGCATGCCGTACCAGTATTCGGCGAAGAACTCAGAGAAGTGCTCCAGATAGTAGTAGTAAATGCTGGCTTCCTGCTTGATGAACTCTTCGGCTTTCTTGTTGTCGATGCCTGCGAATTCCACAACCTGACGGATGAACTTGGCTGTCGCCTCCTCGCCTACAGGTATTTCCGGTATGTGCAGGAATGGCTGGTTGTACTTCTTCTCGAGGTGCTCTGCGTTTCTCACGCCCACCCATGGCGACACCACGAGGTTGAACTGAGCCTTAGGGATTTTCTTCCAAGCCTCCACGCCCGGATTCTCTGGTCCGAACAGCACGTTCACCTCAAGTCCAGCGCCGCGGAGTATGCGTGCCAGCTCCTGGTAGTCGCCGCGCCAGTTCTGGTTGTAGTATGGAGTCTCGAACCACAGGTTCACAAGTCCCTTCTTCTTTCTGCCCTTGTATTCGCCCACATACTGGTCGATTATCGCGTCCACAACTTCCTCGTGTCCGAAGAGGTTGTTGCCTTTGAATCCGGCTGTGTTGGCATATACGATAGGGTAGCCGGCTTTCTGGTATTTGCTCACGAGGTCAGGCACATTGTCGCCGATAAGCTCGCCTGTGCAACCGGTGAGCACCACGAACAGGTCGCCGTCGTAAATCTTGATAGTTGACTTTATCAGCTGGTCCAGAGTCTTGATGCCGCCGAAGACGATGTCGTTCTCAGTCGAGTTGGCGCTCGGCATGTTTCCTCCTCCGGCAGCCACACTGCCCTGGAATCCGTTCTCGAACGTCAGCATCGCTGTTGTCTTGAGCTGGCAGCCTGGCGAGCA
This sequence comes from uncultured bacterium, assembly GCA_946183755.1. Taxonomy (GTDB): domain Bacteria; phylum Bacteroidota; class Bacteroidia; order Bacteroidales; family Paludibacteraceae; genus UBA4363. The sequence goes on from CAMHCZ010000052.1 coordinate 5,231, forward strand.
GTTGGCGATAGGCACAGCGCCCTTTATTGCCACGACTGTGTTTGTCGCGCCCACAGCGCAGCCGTATCTGACGTCGGATATAGCTGTGGATTTCTTCTTCTTTTTCTCTGTTGGTTTTGTTAATATTTCGCTCATTAGGTAAATTTCTTAAAGGGTTAGCAATTATGCGTTTTTGAGTCTCTCCTCAATCTCGTCGAACACATGCTCGTCGTTCGACAGGATGAACGGATCGTTCTGCGCGAACCACCAGTCGTTGTATGGCAGACGGACGTGGCGCTGCAGTGCTTGGTTGAACTTGGTGCGGGCGAGCACGCCGACGAGGATTTCTCCTACACGGATTATTCCGTCGTAGCCTACAGGGATGTGCTCGTCGCCCAGTGCGAATGTTGGCACTCCGAGGTGTCCTGCCACCGACGCCAGACCCGGGTGACGGATTATCAGGAAGTCGGTCTTCGAACGCTTCAGCAGCTGTGGCAACTGGAACGCGCGTGTCTTGCTGACAGTGTAGTTAGGTATGTCGCCGTAGGTCTCCACGAGCTCCTTCAGCGTGTCCTGGTTCTTGCCGGCGCCGTCATAGATAGGGTCGTGGTGGAACACGAGCGCGCCTTCGTTCTTTATGCCCAGCTCGTTGAGCACAGTTATCAGTCCGTGGGCGTATGCCGAGCCGGTCAGCACCATTCCGTACTTGCCTTTGAAGTATTCGCGGAACTTCTTGAGCTTTGGCTCTATGCGCTTATGCTCGCTCTCGATGAATGCCTCTGCCTCCTTCTCTTTTCCCACGATTTTGGCTATGGCTCTCAGCCATGCGTCTGTGCCCTTTATGCCGTAAGGCTGCGGAGCGTCCACCTGTGGTATTCCGAATCGCTCCTCAAGCGCAGCGCCCATGTATCCTCCGAGCGTCTCGCAGAATGTGGTTGTAGCCACAGCCTCCGATGCCTGGCGTATCTCCTCGAAAGAGGCGTTGTCCAGCAGGTAGTTTACTCTCAGACCGAGCGGCTTTAGCAGGTCGGTGAACCAGTCTGTTCCCCACAGGGCCACGATGTTTATGAGGTCCTTCTGCTTCTTGACCGGGTGCTTCTCCACAATCTGGCGCAGCACACCGTGGAACGAAACGTCGAAACCTGTGCTCCAGTGCTTAGAGCGGAATCCCTCGCAGTGCAGCGGTATGACAGGCACGCCCACTTCTGGCTCCAGCTCCTCTGCCACGCTGTCTATGTCTTCGCCGATGATTGCTGTAGCGCAAGCCATAGCTATGAATATCGCCTTCGGGTTGTAGCGTTCCTTAGCCAGTCGGATAGCGGCGCGCAGCTTCTCGCTTGCTCCGAACACCATGTCTTTCTCCTGCAGGTTTGTGCTCATGTTCAGCGTGTTCTGCTGTGGCTTGCCTCTTCTCGCAAGTCCCATGTGCATTGACAGGTTGAACTTCGGAGTCTCGCCGTCGCAGCCTATAGGCGCGTGTGTTATCAGCACGCAGTCGGTCAGGTTTCCTATCTGGCATTGCACTATGGCGTTGGAGCACATGGTCTCCTGGTTCAGCGGACTGACTATCTCGCACAGCTTGCATCCGCTGCCGCAGCCTTTTCCGCATCCGTTGCCCTTCTTGCCGTCTCGTCTGTCGTCGTATGCCGATTGCTTTATCAGTTCCTTGGCGCTGCCGTCCCATCCGATTATCGTTCCCAGTCTCATCTCACGGTTTTCCACCGTGGTCATATCAAGATTTATAACTCTTGCCATCTTTACCTCCCTTTCTTAGTTGTTTGTGGATATGTTTAAATGTCTATTTTGGTTTATCGTTTTCTTCGTTTTTATCCGTGTGAGAATGTGTCTGCCACAGCCACTCTCTTCAGGTACACTTGCTCCGAGTAGTCCTCCTTGCCTGGCACACCCACGGCGTCGGCTCGGCATCTCTGGCAGTGTCTGAACACGTCGATGTATTTCTCGGCCTTCGCTCTCGCCACGAACAAGTCCTTGCAGTCTGGTGCCGGCTCGTCCTTCAGCAGGTGCTGCGGTATCAGCGGTATTATGTTGTAGATCTTCGCTCCAGCCTCGCTCACGGTTCTCGCTATCTCCTCTATGTGCGGTCCGTTTATGCTTGGTACGAGCACCGTGTTCACCTTTACGGTCACTCCCAGCGCGCTCACTTTTCTTATGCCTTCTATCTGGTTGTGTATGAGTATCTCTGCCGCTTCCACTCCGGTGTAGTGCTTGCCGTGGTATGTTATGCCCTTGTTCAGCCTTGCCTCTATCTCGGGGTCCACAGCGTTGACGGTCACTGTCAGCGAGTCTATTCCCACTTCGGCTATCTCCTCGGCTTTCTCGTTCAGCAGCAGTCCGTTGGTGCTCATGCACTTCACTATCTGCGGGTATCTCTCCTTTATCAGTCTGAAAGTCTGCAGCGCGTATGGCGATGCTAACGTGTCGCCCGGTCCGGCTATTCCTGCCACTTTCAGGTCCTTGCACAGCTCCAGTGCTCTGCCTGTCGCCTCCACGGCTTCCTCAGGCGTTATTATGGTCGAAGCCACTCCAGGTCTGTTCTCCTTCTTGTTTATGCTTCTTATGCAGAACGCGCATTCGATGTTGCAAGCGGCGCTTGTCGGAAGGTGTATTCTTCCTGTGTTTCCAGCCTTGCCTCTGGCGAAGCATGGATGCTTCTTTGTCAGTTCTTCGTAGTTTACTGGCATGCCTACCTCCTTCCTTTTTTTTATTTGACTGCTGACCAGTTGTCTGTCTCGAAAAGCTTGTTGCTTATTATGTTGCTTATCAGCGGCTCTATCTCGAAAGGCGCTTCGTAAACGGCCTTGCCCTTGCCTTCCATGTAGCTTGCCGCTCCTTCGCCTATCTTCGACACGATTATCGCGCTCACGTCGTTCAGGTCGTTTGCCACTTTGTCGAAAGCCGCGCTCTCGTCGCCGCCGTTGCAGCATGAGCCGAGGCAAGCGGCTGTTGTCTTTCTTTCTCCCAGATACTCGGCCTGGTTCTCGTCTATGTCGAACAGAAGAAATCTTCCAGCCAGTCCGAAGTGCACATTCACGGCTTTGCCATCTTTACTTGCTATTGCTATTCTGTATTTCATAACTTTTCAGAAGTTTTGTTCTTGGTTATAGTTAATTGTTGGATTTTTGCTCTGCAAAGATATGGCTATTGTGAATAGAAATCTATTAGATATTATCTAATTGGTGATTTATTCTTTAAAATTCAGTTTTACTAATTGTTTGTTCTTGAAAGTGGTGCTGGTGTGGAATCGGTGCAGTATTTTTATTCTGTTCGACTCTGTGGGTTGCCGGTGGCTGCTTTTTCTGCGCCTTTGTGCAGTATGCGTTTCTGTGCGTTGTGTGGAATGTTCGAACGCGATCTTTCCGCCCTTTATATAATAATGTATATAGTGGCGCATTGTTTTGTCATTTTATGTGTCCATGTACGCGCATTTCATGGCGGTGTTTTCCCTGTGCCGAATAATATTCTTCTTTCTACCATATTAGTGGTACTATACCCTATGATTATATTCTATCAAAGATATTTATATAAGAATTATTGTCCTATGTTGTATGTTTTGTTTGGAATATAATTCTAATACACCCTATCTTTGCATCGCAAACCAAAAGAAAAAACGACATGGTTAAAGTAAACAGAACATTAATCGAAATTTCCGCTAAGGGATTTACCGGAATTTCACCAATCTCTCTCAAGAGACAGACGACAAGTGCGAAGGGGATCATGATTAAGACATTCTGTTGTATGCGAATGTGCTAATCGCAAAAGACAATCCAAGTTTATTAGTTGATAAAATATTCAGATATGATTTCCTTCCCGAGGTTTCCTCATCAATAAAAAGCGAAACCTCAACACTTAAAAAATAAAAGCAATGAGTTTCATAAACGACATTATTAACAGATTAAAAAATAAAAAGACTATGGCAAATCCAACAAACAAACTCCATTTCGAGACACTTCAGGTTAGAGTAGGTCAGGAGCAGGCTGACCAGGCAACAGATTCACGCGCAGTGCCTATTTATGCGACTACTGCGTACGTCTTCCACAGCGCACAGCACGCTTCGGATCGTTTCCACCTCAAGGACGCAGGTAACGTTTACGGACGTCTTACCAATACTACTCAGGGTGTTTTCGAGGCTCGTATAGCGGCTCTTGAAGGTGGTGCGGCAGCACTCGCGGTTTCATCAGGCGCGGCAGCCATCACTTACACCATCCAGAACATTGCAGAGGCTGGCTCTAACGTGGTTTCATCATTTGCAATATACGGAGGTACATATAACCTCTTCGCACACACGCTCCCACGCTACGGCATCACAACCAAGTTCGTTCACCCTCGCAATTTCGAAGAGTATGAGGCTGCGATAGACGAGAACACTCGCGCATTGTATGTGGAGACACTCGCTAATCCTGATTCAGACATCGAGGATATCGAGAAGGTAGCTGAAATCGCTCACCGCCACAACCTGCCTCTCATCGTGGACAATACTTTCGCCACTCCTTATTTGTTCAGACCTCTTGAGCATGGTGCTGACATTGTAGTCGAGTCTGCGACAAAGTTCATCGGCGGACATGGAAACGGACTTGGTGGTGTTATCGTGGAGAGCGGCAAGTTCGACTACTACAAGGCTGCGGACAAGTACAAGCAGTTCACTGAGCCTGACCCATCTTACCATGGAATCAAGTTCGCTGACCTCGGTGCAGGAGCATTCGTGACACGTATCCGTACCATCCTGCTTCGTGACACAGGCTCGTCTATCTCTCCATTCAACGCGTTCCTCTTCCTGCAGGGAGTCGAGACACTCTCGCTGCGTGTCGAGCGCCACGTCGAGAATGCCCTCAAGGTAGTTGAGTTCCTCAAGAACCACCCTAAGATCGAGGCTGTTTACCACCCATCGATAGAGAGCAACCCAGCCAACGGCTTGTACAAGAAGTATTTCCCTAACGGAGCCGGCTCAATATTCTCGTTCGACATCAAGGGCGGACAGGAAGAGGCATTCAAGTTCATCGACAGCCTGGAACTCTTCTCTATACTGGCTAACGTGGCAGACGTTAAGTCGCTCGTCATCCACCCATACACAACAACTCACTCTCAGGAGACTGACGAGGAGCTCGAGCGCCAGGGAATCCACAAGAACACTATCAGATTCTCAATCGGTATCGAGAACATCGACGACTTGCTCGCCGACATCAGCCAGGCACTTGATAAGATTTAATGGTAATTGTTATATGAAGGAAGTTTGTTACTTGTGCTTAATCGCGTAAGTTTAGTGTATGTTACAAACGGAGAGCGGGGCGTGTTTTTCACGCCCCGCTTGATTAAAAGAGTTTTTCTATGGGTTATTTCCTCTTCAGTTTTCTTATGATTCTCTTCTTTATATATAGTCTAACAAGATAGAGCATGAAAAAGAGCGGATACAAGAGAATGAATATAATAAGGAATATGACCAAAGAAAGGAACATCACAAATCTCACCGCGATGTATGGAAGAAACAGCGACAGTGTGTAAGCGTTCTTCAACGGCTTCTCCGGGAAGTATTTTCTTATCACACCGATCAGCTCCTCGTACAGCCTCACAGGAGGGAACACTCTCAGCACGAGCAGGAAGTGTCTTCTGTACGACACCAT
>CAMHCZ010000053.1 GCA_946183755.1 uncultured bacterium
GTGTTGACCGTTTCAGGAATCTCGACACTCTCAAGACTTGTGCAGCCAGCGAACATCAGCGTGTCTATCTTTGTTATGTTTGCTAATATTTTGACATTCTCCAAACTTGTACAGCCCGAGAACGAGCCTTTGCCAAGTTTTGTCACGTTTGCCGGAACGGTTATGTCGCCAGTGAGGTTAGGACAATCTTTGAATGTATAGTTGCAAATCTCGGTGAGCGAGTTCGGAAGATTGATGCTCTCCAATGCCGTACAAGCGCCGAACGCATAAGAGCCTATCTTGACGACTGTTTCCGGAACGACGAACTTCGTCACCGAAGCGCAGCCGTAGAATGCTCCAGCTGGTATTTCGGTCATTGTAGAAGGTATTGTTACCGTTCCAGTGAGATTAGTGCAATTCTTGAAGACTTCGCGACCAAAGTTTATCACCGACTCAGGAATGTTGACCGATTCCAATGACGAACACTCATAGAAGAGCAGATCGCCTATTGATGTCAGAGTGGAAGGGAGCGTCACGTTGGTCAAACTTGAACAACGACCAAACACGCCAAGGCCGAGCTCGGTCACGCCCTCTGGCACAACGATGTCCGACTTAAGGCTTGTGCAGCCGTAGAACGCACGGAGCTCGATTGCCGTCAGTCCGTCTGGCAGATTCACACTCTCCAGAGCTGTACATTCCGAGAACGCCCAGCTGCCTATTTCAGTAAGTGTGGATGGAAGAACGAACTCTGTTATGCCGGTACAATTATAGAACGCATGAGTGGCGATGCTGGTCACGCCTTCTGGTATAGTCACTGTTCCTGTGAGACCTACGCAGTCCATGAACGCCTCGTGGTCTATGCTCTTCACTGAGTTAGGAATAGTCACCGACGTGATTTTCGAACAGCCGTAGAAGGCCTGGTACTCTATCTCTTCGACACCGTCGGGTATCACGATGTCGCCCTCGAGATTCGAACAGCCGTAGAAGGCAAAGTCGCCTATCTTGTTGACTGTCGAAGGTATCTCGACTGACTTCAGGCTGGCGCAGTTCTTGAAAGCCGCACTGGCTATCGTAGTGACACCGTCTGGCAGCGTCAGGCTCTGGATGGATGATTCGCAGAATGCCGCATGCTCGATAGTCTTGATGGTGGAAGGAAGCGACACGGAAACGAGCTCAGTGTCGTCATAGAACGCTGCCGAGCCGATGGCTGTAACAGTGTACGTCACACCTTTGTATGTGACTTCGGACGGTATGGTCACATTGCCGGAATATCCGCTGGCGTTTGCTACCACCTTGACAGTCTTGTCGTCGGTGCTTGTTATGCTGTACGAGATGCCGTCAACAGTGAAGGCATGCGACAGAACAGGAAGGATAGTCAGAAAAATAAGTGTAGAAATAAGCTTTCTCATTGGGGAGAATATGTTTTAATTTGTTGTGTTTGTGTATGTTATCTTAAATTAAGATAAATTTTCAAACTGCAAAAGTATTATTAAATTTCATATAGAGACACATATGTCTTGATATTTAACACATCAATAGCAATTTTTTAGTACTGAGAACATTTTGACAAAGATTCGCAGCGTCTGACTCTTTTTGTCCAAAAGAAAAAAACGGGAGCGAAACAGCTTGTGTCTCGCTCCCGTCATCTTATTGTTATGAAAACCTTAGAGGCTTTCCTTTTCCTGGCTCATGATTATCTCACGACAACCTTGAAGGCCTTGTCAGCTACTCTGACTGCGTAGATGCCTGGAAGTGCAGGTATCACAGCGTCGCCGTTGCCTGAGTAAACAGGCGCGCCGTTGGCTCCGAAGACTTTCACTGCGTCTGAGCCAGCACCACTGACGATGATGCTTCCTCTGCCGCCGTAAACCTTCACTGCGTCAGCCTCGCCTTCCTCGACGCCCACCTTGCTTATCTCCTCTACTGAGAGGTAGTCCAAGTTTTCGTCGAATGTGATGCTAAAGACAGTAGAATAGTAAGAATAGTCTGGGTTATCTTCAATGAATTCGTCGTCTAAGAGCACGATGTAGTATGTTCCTGCCTTCAAAGAGACTGGCAACTTCTTGTCCATAAACTCATATCCCAAGTTTTTAAGATGAGAAGGAGCAGCCATGATAGAGTCAACTGTTATCATGCATGAGTCTATTAACGCAGATACACCCCAGTGCTCAGTGTCCTTAGACTGCAGGTAGATTGTTGTGTCCTTGTCAACTGTAAACTTGAGACCCATTACATTGCCGCTAAATTCACCATTATCTGGTACCACGATTGTGTTCTCCTTGGTGAACTCAAGCGTCTTTGTGTATGGCAGAGTTATCTCTGTGTAAGGTATAGGCGCGAAGAGCGAGCTCTTGTCCTTTGCCACACTGTCGGTATATGAGAACGAAACCGCAGCCACATACTTGTTGAATCCGTGTTGTGATGCGAATCCGCCATCTGTCATCATCACATAGTATGTTCCCGCTGTGAGGCTTACCTTCACTGGATCCGAGTATTCTGGGTAAACATTTACCCAAGGAGCAGATTGAATAAGATCGCTCAATGTGAAGATGCTGTCTGATATTGCGAATGTGAACTCATTGCCTGCATTCACGTTTCCGCCGTAGATATACACATCCTTGTTCTCGGTAAGAGTGAATGTGTACATATCGTAATAAATACCGTGTCCAAGTTCAGTGACTTTCCCCGTGAACTCGGTGCCGTCGTGGTAATATGGCAGAGTGACTTCATTTATTTCAGCAGGCTTGATTGAGAACTGCAGCTCCTCGCCGTCATCGTTTCCTATAGCCATGTAGTATGTTCCAGGCTCAAGCTCAGCAATATATTGCTTAAATAATGGCTTAATCATGCCACCAAAATTACAGTCGAACTCTGTCTGGCTTAAAACAAATGGAAGCGGAATTCTATTTTCGCACGCAAACTCATACAAGCCCTTGTCAGCCACAGTGAATTTGTACAAGTTATATACAACCATGCTTTCCACAAAGCCGCTCTCTTCCGAGAATTTTATGTTGCCGCTGTATGGCAGAGAAATCTCCTGGAAGGTGAGAGGACCGTCAGGAACGACAGGAGACACAAGGCTCTGAGATTCGTCCTCAGCACTTATGGCAAACGCTGTCACAAAGTAGTCAGCTTCATCGAATCTGTTATCACTCAATGCTATGTACCATGTGCCGGCAGTGAGGCTGATTTTTCCATTAAGCCAATCGTAATTCGTACCATTAAGCTTGTTGTTGAACTCGCTCTTGCTGTAATAAATCTTAGGTCCCAAATCGTATTTATCATTATAGCCTTGGAAGTAGAGAGTTGTGTCCTTAGGCACTGTTATCTTGAAGCCGAGGAGCTTCTGACCGCCGGCATCCACCGCGCCATTCTCGGCTGTGAAGGCGAGAACGTCGTTGCGGTAAGGCAGAGAAATCTCCTTGAAAGTGATTGGAGCTGCAGGATACAGTGTAGGAGACACAAGGTCCAGAGACTCGTCATGAGCGCTTATGGCAAACGCTGTCACAAAGTAGTCATCATAATCAAATCCGTCGTCGCTCAATGCGATGTACCATGTGCCAGCAGTGAGGCTGATTTCATCATCAAGCCAATCAGATGATGTGCCATTGAGCTTGTTGTTAAACTCGCTCTTACTGTAATAAATCTTAGGTTCCCAATCGTATTTATCATTATAGCCCTGGAAGTTGAGGGTTGTGTCCTTAGGCACTGTTATCTTGAAGCCGAGGAGTTTCTGGTAACCGGCATACACTGCGCCGTTCTCCTCTGTGAAGGCAAGATTGTCGTTGCGGTAAGGCAGAGAAATCTCCTTGAAAGTAATTGAAGCTGCAGGATATGGAACTGTAGGAGACACAAGGCTCTGAGACTCATTCTCAGCGCTTATGGCAAACGCTGTCACAAAGTAGTCGTCATCATCAAATCCATCGTCGCCCAATGCGATGTACCATGTGCCGGCAGTAAGGTTGATTTTCTTTCCAGAACTACTACCAAGCCAAGCAGATGATGTGCCATTGAGCTGGCTGTCGAACTCGCTCTTGCTGTAATAAATCCTAGGTCCCCAGCCGTATATACGATTATAACCCTGGAAGTTGAGAGTTGTGTCCTTAGACACTGTTATCTTGAAGCCGAGGAACTTCTGACCGCTGACATCCACTGCGCCGTTCTCGGCTGTGAAAGCGAGATTGTCGTTGCGGTAAGGCAGAGAAATCTCCTTGAAGGTGATTGGCTCTATAGGGTCTGGATTAGTGAACTTTATAGACACTTTCGCTTTGTAGAATAAACCTTCGTCGAATCCGTCGTCGCTAAAAGCGATGTAGTTGACTCCCGCCTTCAGATTTATTTTTTCGCCTGGCCAATAGGCTCTAATACCATCAAGGCTCGCGTCAAACGGCTTGTTGCTTGCATATAAAGACATATCCCAGCCGTATCTATCGCTGTAATTATATTTTATAGCAGTGTCCTGAGGCACAGTCACCTTGAAGCCGAGAAGTTTCTCGTAGCCGTTATACACAGCGCCGTTAGCCTTGTTGAAAAAAATGCTGTCGTTGAATGGCAGAGTGATTTCCTTGAAGGTGATGGCTCCGTTAGGAGTGGCTGGGATAACCGTAGGAGACTTAACGTTCTTCAATGTGTCGCCCTTAGCTCTGATGGAGAATGCAGTCACGAAGAACTCATCGCCACTGAACCCACCATCACTCAAATCAATGTACGATGTTCCGGCTGGGAGATCCACTGTAGCACCTTCGGATGTAAGCGCACCTCCCCATATAGTATTACTATAAGCACTAATATCAGAGGTGGTTATCTCCATCTGAACACCTTTGCTATACTCGCTGTTGTATCCCTGGAAGTAGAGAGATGTGTCCTTAGGCACAGTGATTCTGTATCTCAGCACATTGCTGAAGCTCGAAAGGCCAGTCTGTGTCTTAACCGCTCCGTTCTCGGCTGTGAAGGCGAGGCTGTCGTTGCGGTAAGGCAGAGAAATCTCCTTGTATAAGGAATTTCTGATGACAGGCGCAGCGGCAGTGACAGGCTTATCCTCGAAAGAGATAGACAGCCACGAGGCGAAGAAGTTTGCCCTGTAGTAGTTGTTGTCGCCGAACGCCACATAGTGTGTTCCTGCCGAGATGTTGACCTTCACTGGATCGCTGTTATAAAGCGTGTCATCAGGCGAGTAGTTGGACTGGAAAGGCTCGTCGCTGATCTTGAACGAAGCTCCCCACATTTCGTTCACATTGTAGGCAGCCACATAGATGGCGGTGTCCTTGTCAACAGTGAACTGGTAGCACTTCACTCTCTGCGCGCCGGCTATCTGTGCGCCGTTCTCAGTGGTGAAAGCCACGCTGTCCTGGAAGTAAGGAAGGTTAATAGACTCGAAGTTCAGGTCGTTGACCACCGAACTTCTGAACTGAACGCCAGCGGTGCTCTTGGCAGCCTCAATCCACGATCGGTTGGACTGCGCCTTATTCCGCTGAACACTCACCCTCTGCGCCCGGTTGTTTGAGCGGTTAGGGCTCTTTCTGACATTGCCTGCGTATGCCCCGAAAGACATCAATGCCGACAATGCTAAGATAATCAGCTTTTTCATAAGCAATCAAATTTAAGAACCTTTCCAAAGTTAATAATTTTATAAAACAAAAAGACGGAACACCCAATTTTAGGTATTCCGCCTTTCCACTATTAACTAACTATCTGCTTTTCTAGAAAAAAACCGGTTTGTCTATGTTTTGTTTGTTTTGTATGTAAAAGCGCCTGTCTTTTTCTGAGTCCAAAGATGAGACATATATGGAAAATATGCTGTTGTTATCTCTGAAAAAAACTTGTCAAGTGTGCTAAAATACGCTTTCCCGCAAATTGAACATTAATGCGCCAGAAAGCACAGAAAGTCCTAACACACTTTTTATTAACATTACAAATTTTATAAAAAAGGCGACACCTGAAAAAGCGCCGCCATTGAATTTAAGGTTATCAAAAAAAAACGAAAAGATTGGGATAATCTTTTTGTAAAGATACAATAAATAAAAACATAACCAACACTCGCGGCACATATATGAGCATGATGATTATTATGAAAAAAGAAAAAAACATTATATTTGATAAATATTGAGCTCGCGCGCAAGCGAGACAAAAAACTCAGGACTATGGAAAAGATAACCATCTACTGCAAGAACACGAAGACCAGCAAGCAATATGACATAGGCACAACAGCCGCCGAGGTGCTTGCCGACCAGGACATAGAGAACAAGGACGACATAATAGCCGCGCTGATAAACAACAAGTGCCAGACGCTGAGCTATGCGCTGTTCCACCCGAAGGACATAGAGTTCATCGACATGAAGAACTACTCCGGCAGGAAGATGTACATCGTGACCATCTGCATGATACTCTCCAAGGCAGTGCACGACCTGTATCCCGAAGCCGTGCTGCACATAGAGCACCCGATAGCCGACGGATACTACTGCAACATAACCAACCTGGGCGACAAGATGATAAACGAGGAGATGATAACCTCGATAAAAGTGAGGATGCAGGAGATAATAGCGCGCGACTACCCGATATTGAAGCACGAGGAGAAGAAAGAGAAGGTGATGGAGATGTTCAAGGGATTCGGCGAGAACGACCATGTGATGATACTCGAGTCGCTGAACATGTGCTACGCCTACTACTACGAGATAGACGGATACTACGACGTGTACCTGAGCCCGCTGCTGTCATCGACAGGCAAGGTGCCGCTGTCGTTCGACCTGTTCAAATACCACCACGGAATGTTCCTGAACATAGCCTCGAAGAAAGACCCTTACAAGCAGGCGGAGTTCTACGACCAGCCTAAGCTTTATAACGCATTCAAGCGCAACGTGGATCTGGACAACATAATAGGCATAAGAAACATAGGCGAGCTGAACAAAGCCAACAAGGAAGGCAAGCTGTTTGAACTTGTCAAAATAGCCGAGGCGCTGCACGAGAAGGAGATAGTCAGAATAGCCGACAAGATAGCGGACAACATAGAACTGAAGAAGTTCGTGATGATAAGCGGTCCGTCGTCGTCGGGCAAGACGACGTTCAGCAAACGTCTGAGCGTGCAGCTGCTGGCGTCGGGCATCAAGCCTATAACCATATCGCTGGACAACTACTTCGTGGAGCGCGACCGTACGCCTCGCGACGAGAACGGCGACTATGACTTCGAGTCGCTCTACGCGCTGGACATCGACTTCTTCAACCAGCAGCTGCAGGAGCTGCTCGAGGGCAAGGAAGTGAGCCTGCCGACATACAACTTCGAGACCGGCAAGCGCGTCTTCAAGGGCAACAAGGTGAGACTGAAAGACAACAACATCGTGATGATGGAAGGCATACATGCCCTGAACCCGGCACTGACACCGAGCCTCAACGAGGACGAGAAGTTCAAGATCTACGTCTCGGCGCTGACGACGATTTCGCTGACCAACCACAACTGGATATCGACAATCGACAACAGGCTCATACGCCGCATGGTGCGTGACTACAAGTACCGCGCAAACTCCGTGCAGGACACCATAAGCCGATGGAGGAGCGTGCGCCGCGGCGAGGACAAATGGATATTCCCGTTCCAGGAGAACGCCGACGTGATGTTCAACTCGGCGCTCATCTTCGAACTGGCTGTGCTGAAAACCTACATAATGCCGCTGCTGCAGGAGGTGCCTAAGGACAGTCCGGAATATACCGAGGCAAACCGCATAATGAGACTGCTGACATGTATAAAGCCTATGTCCAACAGAGACTTGCCTTCGACTTCGCTGCTCAGGGAGTTCCTCGGCGGCAGCTCATTCAAATACTAAGAGAATATGGAATTAGTATCGACACACATAGTGCTGAACGACGACATCGGAGTGAGGGGAAACCTGTACGGAGGCAAGCTCATGGCATGGATAGACGACGCGTCGTCGGCTTATGCGAGAGAGGTGATAAAAAGCCCGAACACAGTGACTCTGAAAGTGTCGGAATGCTTGTTTCTGAAGCCTTCGAAGCTCAATAACATAATAAAACTCTACTGCGAGACAGTGAAGATAGGCATAACAAGCATAACCGTGAAAGTGGAGGCGAGAAGGTGCGACGTGACGCAAGGAGACGAAGAGGTGGTATGCACCACAGAGGTGACTCTCGTGCAGATAGACGAGGACGGACGCCCATGCGCCATAAAAAAGTAATGAACAACAAAAAAAAGACAAGATAAATTATGTCACAGCAAGGACTAAAACAGACGCAGACGCTGCAGCAGAAAATGTCGCCGCAGCAGATACAGATGATTAAGCTCATCGAGGTGACCGGACTTGAACTCAAGGACAAGATAGAGCAGGAGATACAGGAGAATCCGGCTCTGGAGGAGGGCGAGGAGCAGGACGAAATGTCCAATGAGGAAATGGAGGACAACAGCGACGACAAGGAGCTGATAAGAGACGATGTGGACTTTGAGGAATATATGGACGGCGACGACATACCGGACTATAAGCTGAACATAAACAACAAAAGCCGCGACGAGCAGAAGGAGAGCGTGCCTTTCTCAGTAGGCTCGACTTTCCACGACTATCTGTCGGACCAGCTGAACCTGCGCCAACTGAGCGAAGAAGACAAGAAAATAGCCGAGTTCATAATCGGCAACATAGACGACGGCGGATACCTGAGAAGAGACGCCGAGTCGATGGCTGACGACATAGCATTCCAGACCGGAGAGGAGATAAAAGTCGAGAAAATAGAAAGCCTGATAAAGGTGGTGCAGGAACTCGACCCGGCAGGAGTAGGAACCACGACGCTGCAGGAATGTCTGATGGTGCAGCTGAAAAGAAAAGCATCGACCGAAAGCATCGAGACAGCGAGAAAGATAATAGGCAACTGCTTCGAACTATTCACAAAAAAACGCTACGACAACATAAAGAAAAGGCTGAACATAGACAATGATGCTCTGAAAGAGGCTATCAACGAGATAGTGAAGCTGAACCCTAAGCCTGGAGCGAGCTTTGGCAACCTGATAGAAAGCAATGTGCAGCACATAACTCCGGACTTCATACTCGACGTGGAGAACGGCGAGCCTGTGGTGACGCTCAACGACAGCGAGATACCGCCTTTGAGGATAAGCAAGACATACAAGGAAATGTTCGAGGACTACTCCAAAAACAAGGAGCAGAACAAGGAAATGAAGGACGCTGTGATGTTCGTCAAGCAGAAAATAGACTCGGCAAAGTGGTTCATAGACGCGCTGAAGCAGAGAAACAACACGATGTTCCTCGTCATGTCCACGATAGTGAAGCTGCAGAAGGAATTCTTCCTGAAAGGCGACGAGAACTGCCTACGCCCGCTCATACTCAAGGACGTGGCTGAAATAACCGGACTCGACATCTCCACAATATCACGAGTAAGCAACAGCAAGTACATACAGACAGAGTTCGGACTATATCCGCTCAAATACTTCTTCTCGGAGTCAATGCAGAAGGAGAACGGCGAGGAAGTGTCGTCGAGAGCCATAAAGAGCATACTGAAAGAGTGCATAGACAACGAGGACAAGAACAATCCGATAAAGGACGAGGCTCTGATGGAGATACTCAAAGAGAAAGGCTTCATAATAGCCCGTAGAACAGTGGCCAAGTACAGAGAACAGCTGGGCATACCAGTGGCAAGATTAAGAAAAGAGATATGATGAAAATAGCCGCAAAAGCCATATCATACTTGTTTCATCCGCTGATGACAGGCACATACTGCATCATGCTCATGTTTCTGACGCTCGGTCCGAACAGCATAGGCCGAATGATAGAGTACAAGATAGCGGTCACGCTGAGCATGTTCTTCACCACGTTCGTAGTGCCGGCTCTCACTTTCTTGGTAATGAAAAAGAAGAGGATGATAACCGACTTGGAGATGAGCGACCGCAGAGAGCGCACGCTGCCTTACATATACACACTGCTGTGCTACGCCATAGCCATATACACGATGCACTCCATGCTGGTGCCATACTACGTATTGTGTATGTTGGGTGCAGGAGTCGTGGCCATGGCGGTGATGTGTCTCGTGAACCATTTCTGGAAGATAAGCGCACACTGCTGCGGTATGGGCGCGCTGACGGGATTCCTGTTCGTGCAGCAACTGTCGTACGCAGCCGACTTTTCGCTGCCTATATGCTTCATAATACTGCTTTCGGGAGCAGTGGCGTCGGCGAGAGTTTACCTAAAGGCACACACTCTGATGCAGACATTGGCAGGATATCTGACAGGATTCTCGTTCATATTCATATCAGGAATAATAGGTTTCTTGATATTCTTCAACCTGTAAAAAAGAAATGGAAAACGACGATATAAGATTCATGAAAATGGCTCTCGACGAAGCGAAGAAAGCCATGGAAATGGACGAAGTGCCTATAGGAGCCGTGATAGTGAGCAACGGAATAATCATAGCCCGCGCGCATAACTACACCGAGCACCTGACCGACATAACAGCTCACGCCGAGATGCAAGCCATAACGGCTGCGTCAAGCAAACTCGGTGGCAAATATCTGACCGACTGCACAATCTACGTCACTGTAGAGCCATGCGTCATGTGTGCTGGAGCGCTCGGATGGGCGCAGATAGGCAGGGTAGTCTATGGCGCCGACGACGATAAAAGAGGCTACAGAAAATTCGCGCCTAACGCTCTGCATGTGAAGACCAAGGTGGAAAGCGGAGTAATGAAAGAGGAGTGTGCGGCGCTTATGAGCAGCTTCTTTAAACAGAAAAGAAA